>NZ_JAUF01000006.1:0-123948 GCF_000585455.1 Microbacterium sp. MRS-1 | reverse complement strand
GGACGAGGTAATTTGGCATTTGACAAGTGCACGCTGTTGAGTTCTCAAGGATCGGACGCTCCCGCAACTCAGCCTTCCAGCCTCGCCCGCAGGGCAACTTCACAATCTTATCCATCTCGCGCAGCTTGTCAAGTCGGCGCTTCGGGATCTCAGATCCACAGTGGCGACCGACGACGTCCTCCGCGAGAGGATTCCCATCCTAGACCAGAAGTCTTCTTCTCTCCACCGAGAGGTTCGGGACGGGATTTCGTTCTCCACTTGAGGGGGCGAGACCTTCCGGCCCTTCGCTCTTCCCTGTGGGGCGAACAAGTAATAACTTACGCGCCACGACACCATCGAGCAAATCACACCCGCGTCCCGGGCGTGTCGCGCTGCCAGGCTACCTGACCACCTCCCTCCTTCCGGCGAGATACTGCCTCCATGCGCATGCTCCCCGATGCAGGCCCACGGTGCCCTCTGTGCGGCGACCGCCTCGGCTTCGAGATTCTGGACGACGAGCGATTCCTCGTCGCATGGTCGTGTGTGATCTGCGGCGCCATCCGCACGACGGAACCCGCGTAGCTCCGAGTCCTAGACCTCCGCGCTCGGAGCACGGGTTCGCATGACGAGCGCCGCAGCCAGGGTGACCGCCACCAGCACTGTCACGTACGCCGAGAAGAGCCACGGCACCGTGGCCGTCGCGTGATACAGAAGCGGCGCCGTTCCGCCGAACAGCGAGTTGGACACCGCATAACCGAACCCGACGCCCAGAGCCCGCAACTCCGGTGGGAACGCCTCGGCCTTGGCGATCGTGTTGGTCGCGAGATATCCGGTGAGCACGACGAAGACGACGAGCAGCACTGCGAGCAGCGTCGACGGCGCCGTGAGCCCGGGGGCGATCATCACAGCGGGTCCGATCACGACGACGCCGGCGGCCCCGAAGAACACCAGCAGAGGCTTTCGCCCGATGCGGTCGCTCATGGCGCCGCCCACGGGCTGGAGCAGCATCAGGACGATCATCGCGATGAGGATGGCCGTCGTGCTCGCGCGCTCGGCATCCGACCCTCCGGCAGCGAACGCCGCCTCACGCGACACGGACGGCACCGTCACCGTGAACGTGTAGAACGCCGCCGTGCCACCCGACGTCATCAGCACGACCCACAACAACGGTCGCCAGCCGTCACGAAACAGATCCGCGAGCCCCGCCGCCGCAGGACGCGTTCGCTCGCTCGGCATCCGTCGGGCGAGAACCAACGTCATGACTCCCGCGAGCGCACCCAGCCCGAACGCGACCCGCCACCCCCACGCCGAAATCTGCGCGCGATCCACGACCGAGAGCAGGATGAGCAGTGTCGCCTGCGCAAGGACCTGGCCCGCAACGATCGTCGCCGTCTGGAACGACGATGAGAAGCCACGACGGCCGCGGGCCGCGACGTCCGCCAGGTACACCGCCGAGGCTCCATACTCACCGCCGGTCGCGATCCCCTGGACCGCGCCGACGAGCAGCAGAATGCCGGCGGACCAGGCGCCGACGTGGGATTGCGTCGGACTGATCGCCAGGACAGCCGAGCCGGCAGACATGAGGAGCACGCTCGACACGAGCGCGAATCGCAGGCCGCGGCGCCCGGCGATACGCCCGAAGATCCACGATCCGATCGGACGCATGACGAACGTGAGCGCGAAGATCGCGTAGACGTAGATCAGCGAACCGCCGTCGGAGGGGTCGAAGAACTCCGTCCGGAAGAACGGCGCGAACACCGCGAAGGCGTACAGGTTGTACCACTGCACGAGGTTCGGGAAGGACCCGCCGAGGAGCGCCCAGGTCACTCCCGCGCGCGGCTGACCGACATCGGGCGCCGGTGCGGCGGAGTTCATGCGCTCACTGTAGAGCGTTGAGGTCAACCGGGCGACGCACGTTTCTTCGCATCCCTCGGGGCAGACCGGCAGCGGCGGTGTCGTCGCAGTTGATCCGTCCCGGGTCAGACGTTGAAGCGGAACTCCACGACGTCGCCGTCCTGCATGACGTAGTCCTTGCCCTCCAGGCGCGCCTTGCCCTTCGCGCGCGCTTCGGCGACAGACCCGAGCGCGACGAGGTCGTCGAACGAGATCACCTCGGCCTTGATGAAGCCCTTCTCGAAATCGGTGTGGATCACCCCGGCGGCCTGCGGCGCCTTCCACCCCTTGCCGATCGTCCACGCCCGCGCTTCCTTCGGACCCGCCGTCAAGTACGTCTGCAGCCCGAGCGTGTCGAAACCGATGCGCGCCAGCTGGTCGAGGCCCGACTCGTCCTGCCCGGTGGAGGCAAGCAGCTCCGCCGCCTCGTCGGGGTCGAGATCGATCAGCTCCGACTCGATCTTCGCGTCGAGGAACACCGCCTTCACTGGCGCGACGAGCGCGGCCAGCTCGGCCTTGCGGGCGGCATCCGTCAACACCGCCTCATCGACGTTGAAGACGAAGATGAACGGCTTCGCGGTGAGCAGGCCCAGCTCCTTGATAGGGGCGAGGTCGATCCCGGATGCCGAGAGCAGCACGCCGCGCTGCAGTGCGTCACGCGCCGCGACGGCGGCTTCGAGAACGGCCGGGTCGAGCTTCTTGCCGCGCACTTCCTTCTCGTAGCGGACGATCGCCTTCTCGAGCGTCTCGAGGTCGGCCAGCTGCAGCTCGGCGTTGATGGTCTCCATGTCGGATGCCGGGTCGACCTTGCCGTCCACGTGCACCACGTCGGAGTCCGCGAAGCCGCGCACCACCTGTGCGATGGCATCGGCTTCACGAATGTTCGCCAGGAACTTGTTTCCCAAGCCCTCGCCCTCGCTCGCGCCGCGGACGATGCCCGCGATGTCGACGAACGAGACGGCGGCCGGAAGGGTGCGCTCGCTGCCGAAGACCTCGGCGAGCTTGTCCAGCCGAGGATCGGGAAGATTCACGACGCCCACGTTGGGCTCGATCGTCGCGAACGGATAATTCGCGGCGAGAACCTGGTTCTTCGTCAGTGCGTTGAACAGGGTCGACTTGCCGACGTTGGGAAGACCCACGATTCCGATGGTAAGAGCCACGGGGGTCAAGTCTACGGGGGTGAGCACACCCTCCTCTCCCGCGCCGCCCTGGTTCGTCACCACATCCGACCCGCGACTAAAGTGAGGGTTACCTATCTTCAAAAGAGAGTGCCGTTATGCCTGTGACTGTCCCTCGCCGCCTCGCGGCGGCATCCGTTCTCGTCATCGCCGCGCTGGGGCTGTCCGCCTGCGCGGGCTCCACCGCGCCCGGCGCATCCTCCTCCACGGATTCGTCCAGCCTCAGCGGCACGTCGATCACCGTCTACAACGCGCAGCACGAAGAACTCACCCAAGCGTGGGCGGACGCCTTCACGAAGAAGACCGGCATCGAGGTGGTACTGCGCAACGGCAGCGACTCCGAGCTCGGAAATCAGATCGTTCAGGAGGGCTCCGCCTCACCGGCCGACGTCTTCCTCACCGAGAACTCCCCCGCCATGTCCCTCGTCGAGAACGCGGGTCTGCTCGCCCCGGTCGACGCCGCGACGCTGGCAAACGTCCCCACGCAGTACCGCCCCGCGAGTGGCGATTGGACAGGGATCGCAGCACGGTCGACGGTGATGGTCTACAACCCGTCACTCATCTCCTCAGACCAGCTGCCGACATCGATCATGGACTTGCAGAAGCCGGAGTGGAAGGGACGGTGGGCGGCGTCGCCCACCGGAGCGGACTTCCAGGCGATCGTCTCCGCCATCCTGCAGGAGAAGGGCGAGGACGCGACGACCGCGTGGCTCACCGCCATGAAAGAGAACGCCTCTGCGTACAAGGGCAACAGCACCGTCATGAAGGCCGTCAACGCCGGCGAGATCCCGCTCGGCGTGATCTACCACTACTACTGGTTCATCGATCAGGCCAAGACGAAGGAGAACAGCGCCAACACGAAACTGGCCTACTTCGGCGCCCAGGACCCGGGGGCGTTCGTCAGCGTGTCGGGCGGAGGCGTGCTCGCCTCGAGCAAGAACGCCGCCGCCGCGCAGCAGTTTCTCGCCTTCATCACCGGCCCGGACGGACAGCAGGTCCTGCGCGACGGCACGAGCTTCGAGTATGCGATCGGCAGCGACGTCGCCTCCAACCCGGCCCTGCCGCCGCTGAGCTCTCTGCAGCCGCCGGCGATCGACCCCTCGACGCTGAACAGCAAGAAGGTCACTGACCTCATGACGGCCGCGGGGCTGATCTGAGCCTCGCCACCGCCGACCGCCCTGCGGTCAGCCCACCCGTGCAGCGGCACCGCGTGCTCACCACGCCGGTGCCGCTGCTGGCGCTCGCCATCGTCGCGGCGGCGCTGCTGCTCGTCCCCGTCGGCTTCGTCGTGTGGGTCGCCATCTCGGAGGGCTGGTCGCAGCTGAGCGCCCAGGTGTTCCGCCCCCGGGTCGGCGAGCTGCTCGCCAACACCCTCGGTCTGCTCGTTCTCGCCGTGCCGCTGTGCGTCGCGGTGGGCGTCGGCGCGGCCTGGACCGTGGAACGCACGGCTCTGCCCGGCCGGAAGATCTGGGCGATCGCGCTCGCCTCCCCGCTGGCGATGCCCGCCTTCGTCAGCGGGTACGGCTGGATCTCCGCTGTGCCCTCTCTTCAGGGTCTCGGCGGTGGAGTGCTGATCGCGGTCGGCGCGTACTATCCGCTCGTCTACCTTCCGGCCCTGGCCACGCTGCGACGCCTCGATCCGGCGCTCGAGGAGTCGGCCCGCTCGCTCGGGCTCAGTCCCCTCGCAACCTTCTGGCGGGTGGTCCTCCCCCAACTGCGCGTGGCGATTCTCGGCGGCGGACTCGTCGTCGCGCTTCACCTGCTCGCCGAGTACGGCGCCTTCGCACTGCTGCGCTTCGACACCTTCACGACGGCGATCGTCAGCCAGTTCCAGTCCAGCTTCGCCGGCCCCGCAGCCAACGCGCTCGGCGTCGTCCTCGCGGCCCTCTGCCTCGTGCTGCTCGTCGGCGAAGCGAGCGCTCGCGGTCGGCTGCGGTACGCGCGGATCGGACGCGGCGCCGCGCGGCCCGCCGTCCCCTACCGGCTGGGTCGGGCGGCGATCCCCGTCACGGCGGTGCTCAGCGGCATCCTGATCCTCGCCGTCGGCATTCCCGGCACGAGCCTGCTGCGGTGGGCGCTGCGCCCCGAGGGCTGGCAGAGCATCCATCTGCTGCCCGCACTCACCCAGACCCTTCTGCTGTCGGGCGGCGGAGCGCTCGCCGCGACCGTCGTCGCCCTCCCCTGCGCCTGGTTGAGCGTGCGGCACCCTAGCCGCCTCGCCCGCGGCATCGAGGGCGCGATGTACCTCGCCAGCAGCCTGCCGACGATCATCGTCGCGCTCGCGCTGGTCACGGTGACTCTTCGCGTCGTTCCCGGGCTGTACCAGACCCCCGCAACCGTCATCGCGGCCTACGTCATCGTGTTCCTCCCCCGTGCACTGGTGAGCCTCCGCAGCGGCTTGGCGCAGGTGCCCCCTCGCCTCGAGGAAGCAGCGCAGACCCTCGGCCGGACCCGGTTCGCGGCGACGGTCGAGGTGACGGCGCCGCTGATGGCATCGTCGTTCGGTGCGGCGTTGGCCCTCGTGGGCCTCGGCTGCGCGAACGAGCTGACGGCGACCCTCCTGCTGGCACCCAGCGGAACGCGCACCCTCGCCACCCAGTTCTGGTCGGAGACCTCGAACGCCGACTTCGTCGCCGGTGCCCCGTATGCGATCATGCTCATCGTGCTGTCGGTCCCGAGCGTCGCCCTCCTTCTCGCCGATGCCCGACGGCGGAGCGATCGATGACCTCGTTGACGGTCACGGATGCCGGTGTGCGCCTCGGTGGGGATCTCGTGCTCGCCGGCGTGCACCTGTCCGTCCCCGACGGGGAGAGACTCGCGATCGTGGGCCCGTCGGGAAGCGGCAAGTCCACACTGCTGCGCGCGATCGCCGGGTTCGAGCGCATCGCGGCCGGCGAGATCCGTCTGGGCGACGAGGTCGCCGCCACGGCGACACGCCACCTGGCCCCGCATCGGCGACGGATCGGCTACGTCGCACAGGACGGCGCCCTCTTCCCGCACCTCACCGCACGACGCAACATCGCCTTCGGCCTCCGCGGCTCAGCGAGCCGAGAGCGCGCCGGTGCCGTCGCGGCCGCCGCAGCGCTCGCCGGTATCGAGCCCGAACTCCTCGACCGCTATCCCCACGAGATCTCCGGGGGTCAGCAGCAGCGCGTCTCTCTCGCTCGCGCTCTCGCCCCGCACCCGCGGGTGCTTCTGCTCGACGAGCCTTTCAGCGCGCTCGACACCGAACTGCGCGCGCAGGTGCGCACACAGGTCGTCGATGCGCTGACGCGGGCGCAGGTGACGAGCGTCCTCGTGACCCACGACCCCGAAGAAGCACTCGCCTTCGGGCACTCCGTCGCCGTCCTCGACGACCGACGGCTCCAGCAGGCCGGTGTCTGCGCGGACGTGTTCTCGCGTCCTGTCTCGGCATCCGTGGCGCGTCTGCTCGGCGACACGGTCCTGCTCGCGGGCGCGAAGACCGCGACCGGTGGGTTCCGCTGCCCCCTCGGCACGCTCACCGTGGATGCCGACTTCTCCGACGGCTCATCGATGGTCGTCGCCATGGTGCGCCCGACTCAACTCAGACTGACGACGGATGCCGGGGCGGCGCCTGCCCGTGTGATCGCCATCGCGGTCGTGGGCGCGACAGCCACCGCCACGATCGCCTGCGCCGACGGCACCACGGTCGGCGTGCCGCTGCGCGCCGTCGGCTCGCCGCTGCCCGCCGTCGGCGACGACGTCCGGATCACCGTCGACGGCGGCACCGTCGTCTACGCGGCCTGACACCTCGGCGCGGCGTCCGCTCGCTCATCGGCGGATGCTGCGGAACGCCTCGGTGCGATACGGCAGATCGATGATCTCGACCCCGTCCTCACCCCGGTGACACGACGCGGCGAAGAGCTCCTCGACCTCGGCGAGGATGCGGTCCCGCTCCGACGGCGTGGCGGTGATGACGTAGCTGCGCGAGCGCACCATGGCCGCGAGCTCTGACCGCGTCAGTCGTCGCGACCATCGCCAGCTCTCATGCTCGAGCGCGCCGAAGGGTGCGGCGACGGCCGGCCCCGCGCCGGACAGAAGCTCTTCAGCGTGACTGCCCTTCATGATGGCGCCGAGGCGGGCCACCCACGGCGTGCTCACGTCGCGGATGTTCCAGACCAGACCGAGGACGCCGCCGGGCTTCAGGACGCGTCCCACCTCGGCGGATGCCGCGACCACATCGACCCAGTGCCACGCCTGACCCAAGACGACGGCGTCGACGCTCTCATCGGGAAGGTTCATGCGTTCCGCGGCGCCGATCAGCGTCTCCACGGCCGGAAGGGCCTCTCTCAGGGTGGCGAGCATCGCGGCATCCGGTTCCACGGCGATCACGTCGGCCCCCGCATCGAGCAGCGCGGCGGTGAGCTTTCCGGTACCCGCCCCGACATCCGCAACGCGCGGATGTTCACCGGCGGGAGCCAACAACCACTCCACGGCCGCCGCCGGGTACGACGGCCGGCCCGTCTGGTACTCCCCCGCCGCCGAGCCGAAGCTGAGCGCCATCTCGTCGCGTGTCGCCATGGGGCGACCCTACGCCTGCAACCTCTTGCAACCTCGACGTTCCTACCGTCGAGACATCGGGCGGAACGGCTCCGCCGAGAGGAAGTGATGTCAATGACGACTCTGACCGACACCCCTGCTGCCGCCGCGACCGAGGCGATCGCCACGACCATGCGCGCCGCGGTGGTTACCGCGCCCGGCGAGCCGCTGATCGTCTCCGACGTGCCGGTCCCGCGCCCCGGCCCCGGCCAGGCACTCGTGCGCGTGATCACCAGCGGCGTCTGCCACACCGACCTTCACGCGGCGCGCGGCGATTGGCCGGTCGCCCCGAAGGCCGATCTCATCCCCGGACACGAAGGCTACGGCGAGGTCGTCGCGCTCGGCCCCGGCGTGACGACGCTCACCGTCGGCCAGAAGGTCGGCAATGCCTGGCTGTGGTCGGCGTGCGGAACGTGCGAGTACTGCCGCACCGGATGGGAGACGCTGTGCCCGGCGCAGCAGAACGGCGGATACTCGATGGACGGGAGCTTCGGCGAGTTCATGCTCGTTGATGAGAAGTACGCCGCGCGGATCCCCGACGGCGCCGACCCGGTCGAGGTCGCCCCGATCCTCTGCGCCGGGGTCACGGTGTACAAGGGGTTGAAGATGACCTGCGTGCGACCGGGCGAGTGGGTGACCATCTCGGGCATCGGCGGGCTCGGTCACATCGCGGTGCAGTACGCACGGGCGATGGGCATGCGCGTGGCTGCCGTGGATGTCGACGACGCCAAGCTGGAACTCGCTCGCCGCCACGGCGCAGAGGTCACGGTCAACGCCGCGCAGACCGATCCCGGCGCCGCGATCTCCGAGCACACGGGAGGAACGCACGGCGTCCTCGTCACCGCGGTGCACCCTAGAGCCTTCGACCAGGCGCTCAGCGTCGTGCGGCGGGGAGCCACGATCGTCTTCAACGGTCTGCCGCCCGGGACCTTCGACGCCGACATCTTCGACATCGTGCTGCGCGCGATCACGATCCGCGGCTCGATCGTCGGAACCCGGCAGGACATGATCGAGGCGCTCGACTTCTACGCGCGCGGTCAGATCCACCCGACCGTGCACGTGGAGAACCTCGAGGACGTCAACGACATCTTCGAGCGGATGGAGAAGGGCCAGATCGACGGTCGCATCGTCATGCGGTACTGATCCGGCCGCAACGACCGGCGGGGAGCGAGCGCAGCAGGTTCGCTCCCCGCTCGGCACGTCGGGGCCACGTGCGCCCCGCGGCGCGCCTGCCGCCGCCGCGGGGCATCGACGCGCACAGTAGAGCTGTGGCCTTGGACTTCACCGCGATCGACTTCGAGACGGCGAACTCTTCGAGCGCCTCGGCGTGCGCCGTCGGTCTCACGCGTGTCCGCGATGGTCGTGTCGTCGAGACGGCGGGCTGGCTCATCAAGCCCCCGCCGGGCCACGACCGGTTCTTCGAGCTGAACATCGGCATCCACGGCATCCATCCCGAGGATGTCGTCGATGCGCCGGCGTGGGTCGACCAGCTCACCGCCCTCGACGCCTTCATCGGTGACGATGTCGTCGTGGCGCACAACGCCGGTTTCGACATGAGCGTCCTGCGACGCGCCTGCGAGGCGACGGATGCCGCGTGTCCGTCGTACCGCTACCTGTGCAGCCTGCAGATCGCCCGCAAGACCTACGACCTCGCCTCGTATCGACTGCCCTCGGTAGCCGCTGCTGCGGGCTTCCTCGACTTCGCCCACCACGACGCCGCGTCCGACGCGCTCGCCTGCGCGCACATCATGATCGACGCGGCGGCCCGTGCCGGTGTGCACGACGTCGTCGAACTCGCCATGCTGCTCGGCGTGCGCGTCCCCCGCCTCGCCGGCAGCGGTCGGCTCACACCCGTCGCCGGCCCGGTCGGCTGAACGGCCCCTCACGCGGACTCACCGCGCGGCGCCCGTCGATGTCGGAGGGGTGCGCCACTGTGGAGTCATGGACGCCTTCATCGTCATCGTCGTCGGAGTTCTCTGCCTGATCGCCGGCGCCGTCGGAGGTTGGATCACCGCCGGCGCGCGCGCCGCAGAGCGCACCGCGCGCGAGAACGCAGATCTGGCGGCACGGCTGGCTGCCGCGGAGACCTCCGCTCGCGCCCTGAACGTGCAGCTCGAGCATGAGCGCACGCTCACCCGGGATCTCGGCGCTCAGGCCCGTGCTGACCTCAGCGCGCAGCAGGAACGTGAACGCCGCGATCAACTGGTCCTTCGCGCGCTGGCGCCGGTGCAGGAGTCCCTGCAGACGATGCAGCAGAAGGTGACCGACCTCGAACGCGATCGCCAGAGTCAGTACGGCTCTCTCGTCGAGCAGCTGCGCGCGGCCCGCGCCAGCGATGAGGCGCTCCGGGCGACCACCGAGTCCCTCGCGGGCGCCCTGCGTTCCAACGTGACACGCGGCGTCTGGGGCGAGACGCAGTTGCGGCGCGTGGTCGAATCAGCGGGGCTGAGCCGCTACGTCGACTTCGATCTGCAGACGTCGGTGACCTCCCACGCCGGCGATGGCAGACCCGACATGATCGTTCGCCTGCCGGGCGGCATGTCGCTGGCGGTCGACGCCAAGGTGCCGCTCGATGCCTATATCGAAGCATCGGCGATTGCGATCACCGCGACCGGCGAGGAGGCCACCCGTCGTGCGGGTCTGCTCCAACGTCATGTGCGGGCCGTCCGCGCCCATGTCGACGCACTCGCCAAGAAGTCGTACTGGTCGGGACTGGACTCGAGCCCGGAGTTCGTCGTGTGCTTCCTGCCCAACGAGGCGTTGCTCGCGACCGCACTCGAGGAGGATCCGACGCTGCTCGATCACGCGTTCCGCCAGCGTGTGGCGCTCGCCTCTCCCGTGAACCTGTGGGCCGTCCTGAAGACGGTGGCCTACACCTGGACCCAGCAGGAGGTCTCCACGGAGGCCCGCCGCCTCTTCGAGCTGGGAACCGAGCTGTACCAGCGGCTGGGAGGACTTGCCGGGCACGCCGAGGATCTCCGCCGCGCCATCGAGCGAACGGTCGACACCTATAACCGCTTCACCGGATCACTCGAGTCGCGCGTTCTCGTCACGGCACGGAAGTTCCCCGGGATCGACGAGACGAAGCTGGATGCCGCGGCTGCTCCCGCGTCGATCGAGAAGACACCGCGAAAGCTCGTCGCCCCGGAGCTGATGGTGGACTCGGCCGACGCCGACGCCGACGAAGCCGCAACGGGTATCGCAGCAGATCTCGGCTCGCTCAGGGACCGGCTGTGAACGGAGGCGCGCTCAGGCGGGAAACAGGTTGAGCAGCCCGACGCCAGACAGGGAGACCGCGACGAACGCGCCGATCATCCACCACGCACTGACCTGGTGACCATCCGGCATCCGGCGACGCAACAGCACGTCGGGTCGGCGTGCGGGGTCCACGGGAACGCTCACCTGACCCGTTCTGGGACTGCTGGATGCTGCGGACATGTGACCCCCGGACTGCGTGGAAACGTCTGTGTCGCCGGTGACACCGTTGCCCATTGTGCCAGAGGTACGGCTGTCGCGTCGCCCATACCGGGCGCGCCGCGCCGATGATCTGGTCCGCGCTCAGAGCCACTTCGACGTGAGATGCTCCGAGGAGATGCGCCGCAGCGTGCCCGAAGCCCCCCGCAGAACGACGCTCTCCGTATAGACGAAGTCGCCGTCGCGGCGAACACCGGCGACGAGTTCACCGTTCGTGACGCCGGTGGCCACGAAGATCGTGTTGCGCCCGGTGACCAGTTCGTCGGCCTCGTAGACGTACCCGTCGAGCTTCAGACCCGCATCGGTTCCGCGCTGCTTCTCGTCGTCGTCGCGCGGCCAGAGACGTCCTTGAATGTGGCCGCCGAGCGCCTTGATCGCGCAGGTGGTCGCGACGCCTTCGGGGCTGCCTCCGATGCCGATGCACATGTCGGTACGGGCGTTGTGCCGTGCCGCATTGATTCCGCCGGCGACGTCACCGTCGCTCATCAGCCGCGTTCCGGCGCCGGCTTCGCGGATCTCCTCGATGAGTCGGGCATGGCGCGGCCGGTTGAGCACCGAGACCACGAGCTCGTCGACCGGCTTGCCGAGCGCTTTTGCCAGCAGGCGGATGTTCTCTCCGACGGGAAGGCGAATGTCCACGACGCCCACTCCGGCGGGACCCGTGACGATCTTGTCCATGTAGAACACGCTGGACGCATCCAGCATGGAGCCGCGGTCGGAGACGGCGAGGACGGAGAGGGCGTTGTTGCGGCCTTCGGCGGTCAGCGACGTTCCGTCGATAGGATCGACGGCGACGTCGCACTGGGGGCCGCGCCCCGTTCCCACGTGTTCACCGTTGAAGAGCATGGGGGCATTGTCTTTCTCGCCCTCCCCGATGACGATGACGCCGTCGAAGTTCACCGTGGTCAGGAATGCCCGCATGGCGTCGACGGCCGCCCCGTCCGCCTTCTCTTTCTGTCCGCGACCGATGAACGGCACGGAGCGAATGGCCGCCGCCTCGGTTGCGCGCACCAATTCCATCGCCAGGTTTCGGTCGGGGTGCAAAGGGCTCATGTCCGCGGTCAGGCTCACCATGACGCCAGCCTAGGCGGCTCCGCGTCGCAGACGCGGTGTTTTCAGCCAATGCCTGAGGAAGGATGTGCACTTCTTATCGCTGTGGCAAGGCCGACCCGACGCTTTTGCCCGGCGGGGGCCTCACCGACGTGGCCGGTGCTTCGATAGGCTGAGCCAGGAATCCCCGCAGAACTGAGGAGCAGAAATGCCAGTCGCCACCCCTGAGCAGTACGCCGAGATGCTGGACCGTGCAAAGGCCGGTGGGTACGCGTTCCCCGCGATCAATGCCGCCAGCTCGCAGTCGATCAACGCGATCCTGCAGGGTCTGACCGAAGCCGGATCCGACGGCATCATCCAGGTCACCACGGGCGGGGCCGACTACTTCGCCGGCCACACCGTGAAGGGTCGCGCCACCGGCGCGCTGGCGTTCGCGAAGTTCGCGACCGAGGTCGCCAAGAACTACCCGATCACGGTGGCCCTGCACACCGACCACTGCCCCAAGCCCGCCCTGGAGGACTTCGTCCTCCCGTTGATCGCGGCATCCGAGGAAGAGGTCCGCGCCGGTCGCAACCCCATCTTCCAGTCGCACATGTGGGACGGCTCCGCCGTTGCGCTCGATGAGAACATCGCCATCGCGAAGGATCTGCTGCCTCGCATGAAGAACATCAACGCGATCCTCGAGGTCGAGATCGGCGTCGTCGGCGGCGAGGAGGACGGCGTCAAGCACGAGGGCTCCAACGAGGCGCTCTACACGACCACCGCCGACGTGTCCCGATTCGTCGACGCACTCGGCCTCGGCGAGAACGGCCGCTACATCGCCGCCCTGACGTTCGGCAACGTCCACGGCGTGTACAAGCCCGGCAACGTGAAGCTGCGCCCCGAGCTGCTCGGCGAGATCCAGGCGGGCATCGCAGAGCGCTTCGGCACCGACGCGAAGCCCCTCGACCTCGTCTTCCATGGCGGCAGCGGCTCGACGGCGGAGGAGATCGCAACCGCCGTGGCCAACGGCGTGGTGAAGATGAACATCGACACCGACACGCAGTACGCCTTCACGCGTTCGGTTGCCGGCTTCATGTTCAGCAACTACGACGGCGTGCTGAAGGTCGACGGCGAGGTGGGCAACAAGAAGGCCTACGACCCGCGCGCCTGGGGCAAGGTGGCCGAGACGGCGATGGCCGCGCGCGTCATCGAGGCGACCCAGCAGCTCGGTTCGGCGGGTCACTCGATCAGCCTCTGATCCGCATCGGAGACGCCCCCGGGAGCTCGCGCTTCCGGGGGCGTTTCTTGCGCCGCGAGCGCGCGACGTCCCGACCCGCCCGCGACGCCCCCGACTCGCGCCTCGCGGCATCCGCAGAAATCGGTGGCGCATTCGGCGTCCTCACCCCCGCGGATGCCGCTGATTGCGCCCCCTGAACCGCGCGAGCGCGGGACGCACGATGTCGACGGCTCAGGCGGGGTCGACGTACGCGTCGAGCAGCCCCGGAGCGCCGTCGGGAACATGGATCACGCTGATGGGATCGCCTGCGCGGACCGAGCCCGTGCGCACGACGCGCAGGTACGGGCCGAGCCGCCGTTCTGCCGAGAACCGCCGCACCCAGCCGCGTTCCGCCGACCTGTCGACGATGCGCACCCAGCGGGCGAAGGTCTGGCACGGTGTCCGCGGCATCGTCACCTCGACGACGGCCGTCTCCCCGATCCGCCACTGCTCGCCGATACGGGCACGATTGACGTCGAGCCCCTCGACACGGAGGTTCTCGCCGAACCATCCGGGCGGGAGAGGCGCCCGCAGCTGCGTCTCCCAGAACTCGGCGTCCTCCTGCGCGTACGCATACAGAGCCTTGTCCAGGCCACCATGGTGCTTCCGATTCGCCTGCACATCGGCATACGCGCCGTAGCGTCCGAGGCGCACCGCCCCGTCGACCGCGGCCTTATCGATCGCTGTCACACCGAGTGATCCGGCGTCAGGGCGCAGCGCCCGTACGACGCAGACGGCGAGAAGGCGCCCCGTGTCGCTCATCGGGCGAAGTGGGTGACGATCGCAGGGTCTCCGAGCAGCGGCACCGTCAGGCACACCGTGGCGAGGATGAAGGTCACGATCGCTCCGGCGAGAGGAATCCACCACGACAGCCGCCGCGCGCGCAGCGAGACCCACGACAGCAACGCGGTGAGCATCCACCCGCCGATGAAGACGAAGGCGCCGATACGACCCCACAGCTCGCCCTGCGCCGTGTTGGTGAAGGTCGCGTCGATGCCGGCCACCTGCATCCAGGTCTGTGCGAACCCGGAGAAGTCCCACAGCTGCGGCACCGCGCTGACGACGGTCACGAGACCGTACATGAGCAGGGCAAACGTGATGATGCGGTCCGCGGCGCGCGTCGGGCGCGCGGCAGCCGTCGTGGCGGGCGCGGTGGGCGGGTGCGCGCGGCTCGGCACCGTGTGCGGCAACGCCGGATGCGGCGAGACGGAAGCCGTCTCGGGCTGCTGGATGCGCGCCCGCTGCTCCTCCGGGCTCGCATACTCGCCGTACTGCGGACGGGGGCGCGGCGTCTGCGCGTGCGTCGACGATCCGGTCGGGTCGGTCATCCGCGCGACCGCCCGCCCAGTGCACGGTCGTCCCGACGTCCACTCGCATCCTGGCGGAGCTCCTTGGGAAGCGAGAACATCAGATCCTCCTCGGCCGTGCGCACCTGCTCGACGTCGGCATAGCCGGCGCCCGCGAGGTCGGCCAGCACCTCTTGCACGAGCACCTCGGGCACCGAGGCGCCGCTGGTGACGCCCACCGTCTCGACGCCGTCGAGCCAGTCCTGCTGGATCTCGTGGGCGTAGTCGACGCGGTAGGCCGCCTTCGCCCCGTACTCCAGCGCCACCTCGACGAGTCGGACCGAGTTGGAGGAGTTCGCCGAACCGACGACGATGACGAGGTCGGCGTCCTTGGCGACCTTCTTGATGGCGACCTGGCGGTTCTGCGTGGCGTAGCAGATGTCGTCCGACGGCGGATCCTGAAGCTCGGGAAAACGCTCGCGCAGACGGCGAACCGTCTCCATGGTCTCGTCGACCGAAAGCGTGGTCTGCGACAGCCAGACGACCTTCGCCGGATCTTTCACGACGACCCGATCGGCTTCCTCGGGCGAGTTGACGACGGTGACGTGGTCGGGGGCCTCTCCTGCCGTTCCCTCGACCTCTTCATGGCCGTCGTGGCCGATGAGCAGGATCTCGAAGTCGTCGCGGGCGAAGCGCACCGCCTCGCGGTGCACCTTCGTCACGAGGGGACAGGTGGCGTCGATGGCCTGAAGGCCCCGATCGGATGCCGCGTTCACGACAGCCGGCGAGACGCCGTGCGCGCTGAAGACGACGTGGGCGCCTTCGGGCACCTCGTCGACCTCCTCGACGAAGACGGCCCCCTTCGCCTCGAGCTCGGTGACGACGTGGATGTTGTGCACGATCTGCTTGCGCACGTAGACGGGCGCGCCGTAGCGCTCCAGCGCCTTCTCGACCGCGATCACGGCGCGGTCGACGCCGGCGCAGTACCCTCGCGGTGAGGCGAGGAGGACCCGCTTGTGTCCGGGGACCGGGTTATCCTGAAGCCGTCCGCGCGGGCCTGGAATATGGGGCGTCGGAAGACGGATGGCTGTGCTGCTCACCCCTTGATTCTAGGGAGAGCGGGCTGAGTGAGGGCCGCATACGCGCGGCGGAAAGGCATCGATGGCATCGTTCGCGTCCGCTCCCGGGCACGTCCCTCCCCCCGATGCGGTCGCACCGCGAGAGTCGCGCTCGGACGCACCGACGTCGGTCTCGCGTCTGAACGAGACCATCCGCGGGTTCGTCTCGACGTGGGGATCCGTCTGGGTCGAGGGTGAGATCACCGCATGGAACCTTCGCGGCGGGCACGTCTTCGGGCGTTTGAAGGACGCGAACGGCGACGCGATGCTCTCGTTCCGTCTGTGGTCATCGACCCTGCAGCGCCTGCCCGACGACCTCAAGGTCGGCGACCTCGTGGTGGCGTGCGTGAAGAGCGACTTCTTCGTGAAGACCGGGGACTTCACCTTCACCGTCTCCGCGATGCGCCACACGGGCCTCGGCGATCAGCTCGAGCGACTCGAGAAGCTCCGCGGGCAGCTCCGGGCGGAGGGGCTGTTCGACCCCGCCCGCAAGAAGCGCCTCCCCTTTCTCCCGCAACTCGTCGGCCTCATCACCGGTGAGCGCAGCGACGCCGAGAAGGATGTTCACCGCAACGCCGAACTGCGCTGGCCGGGCGTCCGCTTCCGCACGATCCACGCCGCCGTCCAGGGCGAGCGCTGCGTTCCCGAAACGATCGCGGCGCTCACGGCGCTCGACGCCGACCCGGAGGTCGACGTGATCATCATCGCCCGCGGCGGCGGCGATCCGCAGACCCTGCTCGGCTTCAGCGATGAACGTCTCGTACGTGCGGTGGCGGCGGCATCCACCCCGGTCGTCTCCGCGATCGGCCACGAGAACGACCATCCCCTGCTCGACGACGTCGCGGACGTGCGGGCGTCGACACCGACGGATGCCGCCAAGCGGGTCGTTCCCGACGTCGCGGAGCAGCGCGCGCTCGTCAACCAGCTGCGCTCGCGCGCGCGCACCCGTCTGACGCAGCGGGTCGGGCACGATATCGCCCAGCTCGAACAGCTGCGCTCGCGTCCCGTGCTGCGCGCGCCCGAGTCGCTGCTCACACCGCGTGCGCACGAGCTCTGGACACTGGTCTCACGCGGCCGCGACCTCGTGAACCGGCGGATGGATGCCGCTGAACGCACCACCGCACAGCTGCGCGCGTCCCTGCGCGCCCTCTCCCCCGGTGCGACGCTCGAGCGTGGCTACGCCATCGCGCATCTGGAGGCCGGCGTCATCGTCCGCGACGCTCGTCAGGTACCGGCCGGCACCGCGGTGACAGTGACCGTCGCGGAGGGCTCATTCACCGCCCGCTCGGAGGGCCCGCTCGCAGAAGACGTCGGCGGGTCGGCCTAGAATGGACGCCATGACCAGCGACACGGCCACCGACGTCGCCGATCTGTCCTTCGAGCAGGCCCGGGACGAACTCGTCCGTGTCGTCGCCGAACTCGAGCAGGGCGCCCCGACCCTCGAGCAGTCGCTCGCCCTGTGGACCAGGGGCGAGGCTCTCGCCGCGCGGTGCGAGGAGTGGCTGCTCGGCGCGAAGCGACTTCTCGATGCCGCCCGCCCCGCGGACGCGGACTCGTGATGGCATCGGCTCCTCGCATCGTCGCGGAACTCGGCCGTCCCGAGACGCCCGCCGAGACCGCCGACCGCAAGGCGGCCGCGTCGCGGGCCTACCGCCAGAGCAAGACTTTCCGCAATCTGGTGGCTGCCCTCCTCGTCACGATGGCCGTCGTCGCCGTGGTCTACTTCGGCGTGCCCCGCGGTTCGCTTCCCGACCCCGAGGAAGCGGACGTGGCCGCAGCAGCGCAGAGCGCGTCGGCATCCATCGGCCATCCCCTCCTGGTTCCTGTCGTTCCCCAGAACTGGCGCGCCAACTCGGCGCGACTGGAGGGCTCGATGTGGCGCGTCGTGTATGCACCGCCGAGCGGCTACGTGCGCGTGGCACAGGGCGTCGACGCCGACGCCGGATGGGCGACGAAGGTGCTGGGCGGGTTCGCGCCCTCCGGCAGCGTCACCATCGACGGGATCGCCTGGGACGAGTACACGATCCCTGCCGCCGCCCGCACCGACACGGTCTCGTACGCCATCTCGACGAGTGCCGGCTCCGACACGGTGCTGATCTACGGGGCGACCGACGCCGCAACGGCCGCCGTCGCGGCGTCGGGCGTCACCGATCAGATTCTGACCATGCGCGAGGAGAAGAGATGAACGCAACCGTCCGCCCCACCCCTTCGCTCGTCTGGGAGGAGATGCTCGAGGGCAACGCCCGTTTCGTCGCAGGTGAGCCGCGCCATCCGCGACAGGACGTCGAGCGGCGCAACGAGCTCGCTGCCGCCCAGACCCCGCGGGCCGCGCTGTTCGGCTGTGCGGATTCACGCCTGGCGGCGGAGATCATCTTCGATCAGGGCCTCGGCGACCTGTTCGTCGTCCGCAACGCCGGCCAGGTCGCCTCGGACTCCGCGGTGGCCAGCCTGGAGTATGCCGTCGCGGCGCTGGATGTCTCGCTCATCATCGTGCTCGCACACGACGCGTGCGGTGCCGTGCGCGCCGCGATCGACTCCACCGCACTCGGCTCCCCCGAACTCCCCCCGCACATCTGGCGCCTGATCGCGCGCATCGTGCCGGCGGCACGCACCGTGCTCCGCGATGCCGGCGGCGAGGTCGACCCGCGGGAGCTGGACGCCGAAGACGTCGGACGGGAGCACCTCAAGAACACGGTCGACGACCTGCTCTCCTCGTCGCGGCTCATCGCCGACGCCGTCGCCGAGGGTCGACTGGGCATCGTCGGCGCGAACTACCGACTGAGCGAGGGCACGGCAGTGCCGCATGTCGCCGTAGGCCTCGACCGGGCCTGAGCCGGCTCCACCCCATCATCACAACCGCAAGCGCACAGGAAACGAGGACGTGACCGCAATGACCGAGACCACCGAGTACCGCATCGAACACGACACGATGGGCGAGGTGCGCGTGCCGAAGGACGCTCTCTACGCGGCGCAGACCCAGCGCGCCGTGGAGAACTTCCCGATCTCGGGCACCGGGCTGGAGTCGACGCAGATCGCTGCGCTCGCGCGCATCAAGAAGGCCGCAGCGCTGGCCAACAAACACCTCGGCACGCTCGACGGCGCGATCGCCGATGCGATCGCAGCGGCGGCCGACGACGTCATCACCGGTCGTTACGATGCCCACTTCCCCGTGGACACGTACCAGACGGGGTCAGGGACCTCGTCGAACATGAACATGAACGAGGTGCTCGCCTCGCTCGCGACGCAGAAGCTCGGCGCGCCGGTGCACCCGAACGACCACGTCAACGCGTCACAGTCGTCCAACGACGTCTTCCCGACCTCCGTCCACATCGCCGTCACGCAGGCGCTCATCGACGACCTCATCCCCGCGCTCGACCATCTCGCCGTCGCCCTCGAGGCGAAGGCGCTGCTGTGGAAGGACGCCGTCAAGTCGGGCCGCACGCACCTCATGGATGCGACCCCCGTCACGCTCGGGCAGGAGTTCGGCGGGTATGCACGTCAGATCCGCCTCGGCATCGAGCGGGTGCGTGCCGTGCTCCCCCGCGTAGGCGAGGTGCCGCTGGGCGGTACCGCTGTCGGAACCGGCATCAACACGCCGCTCGGCTTCCCTCAGAAGGTCATCGCACTGCTGGCCGAGGAGACCGAACTTCCGATCACCGAGGCGCAGGACCACTTCGAGGCGCAGGCGAACCGCGACGGGCTGGTCGAAGCATCCGGCGCCCTCCGCACGATCGCGGTCTCGCTGACCAAGATCAACAACGACCTGCGGTGGATGGGCTCGGGCCCCAACACGGGTCTCGGCGAGCTGCACATCCCCGACCTGCAGCCCGGATCGTCGATCATGCCCGGCAAAGTGAACCCCGTCGTCCCCGAGGCGACCCTGATGGTCTGCGCGCGCGTGATCGGCAACGACGCGACCGTGGCGTGGGCGGGTGCATCCGGCTCGTTCGAGCTCAACGTCGCCATCCCGGTGATGGGCACGGCCCTTCTCGAGTCGATCCGCCTGTTGTCGAACGCCATGCGTGTGCTGGCCGACAAGACGGTGGACGGCCTGGAGGCGAACCTCGAGCGCGCCGCCGCCTTCGCCGGCATGTCCCCGTCGATCGTCACCCCACTCAACAAGCTCATCGGTTACGAGGCGGCCGCCAAGATCGCCAAGCACGCCGTCGCCAAGGGCATCACGGTACGCGAGGCCGTGATCGACCTCGGCTACCTCGAGAGGGGTGAGCTGACCGAGGAGCAACTCGACACGAAGCTCGACCTTCTGTCGATGACGCACCCCGGCTGATCGCCTGCGCCCGCTTGTCGGGTTCATAATCAGAGGGTGAATCGCGCCGTCCGCCCTGCCCGCGTGGGTCGGCGCGCACGCGGGCTCGGAGTCGTTCTCTCCGTGGTCGCGGCGGGCTTCGGGCTGACGGCGCTCGCGTTGCTCGCGGTGCACGCTGCGAGCGGTGCTGCGACCACCTGGGTGTCGGTGGTCGTGTTCGCCGCGGCCGCGGCGCTGACCCTTGCAGTGACGGCTCTGGTCGGCTGGCTGCTCCTTGATGAGCGACGCCATACGCCGGAGCTTCCGGACGGCGTGGAGAGCCCGGACGCTCTCTTCGACGCTCAGCGGCGGCTCCTGGACGATGTGCGACACGAGCTGAAGACCCCGATCACCATCGTGCGGGGACACTTGGAGCTCATGGATGCGGCCGACCCCTCCGACGTCGCCGCGACGCGTGCCCTCGGCATCGCCGAACTCGACCGGATGACGCGTCTGATCGGCGACATCGACCTGCTTGCCGCGGTCGAGAGCGACAGTTTCACGATGGGCGATGTCGATCTGGACATGCTGACCCGACGCGTCGCGGAGCTGGTCGCCGTCATCGCCGACCACGCCTGGGGGGTCGAACAGAGCGCGGCAGGGATCATCCACGGCGACCGTGATCGCCTCCTGCAGGCGTGGCTGCAACTGGCCGACAACGCGGCGAAGTACACCCCCGCCGGCTCGGCGATCGAGATCGGCAGCGCCGTGCATCCCTCCGGAGCTCAGCTGTGGGTGCGCGATCATGGCCCGGGAATCGCGCCCGCCGTGCGCCACCGCATCTTCCGTCGCTTCGACCGCGGCACGGGCAAGCGGTCGGTCGGCGGATCGGGCCTCGGCCTCGCCATCGTCGACGCGATCGCGAAGGCCCACGGCGGTCACTGCACCGTGGCCGACACGCCGGGTGGCGGTGCCACCTTCACCATCGAGATCCCCATCGGCACGCAGGCGACACTGCCCACACCGGTGCGTGCGGGGGATGTCGTCCAACAACGGGAGGCCTCCGGATGACTCGCATCCTCATCGTCGACGACGAGCCGCATATCGTGTCGATGGTCACGCGCGCGCTGTCGGCCGAAGGGTATGAGACGACCGCCTGCGAGGACGGCGCCGCCGGACTCGAACGCGCGTCGCGAGGCGACATTGACCTCGTGATCCTCGACGTCGGGCTGCCGGGCATGGACGGATTCGAGGTTCTCCGGCGCCTGCGCGGCGACGGGCAGTCCCTCCCGGTCATCATGCTGACGGCTCGCAGTTCGGCCCGCGACGCGGTGGACGGTCTGGATGCCGGGGCCAGCGACTACGTTCCGAAGCCGTTCTCCCTCGCTGAGCTGATGGCGCGCGTGCGCTCGCGTCTTCGGGAGCGCACGGGTGCCATCACGATGGTCCTCTCCCGCGGGGATGTGACGCTCGACCTGCTGGCGCGTCGCTGCACGGTGGCCGGTCACGACGTCGACCTCTCCGCGCGCGAGTTCGCACTTGCTGAGCAGTTCCTGCGGCACGCCGGTGAGGTTCTCACGCGTGAGACGCTGCTCAGCCGCATTTGGGGCCTCGACTTCGATCCGGGCTCGAACGTCGTGGACGTCTACGTGCGGTATCTGCGGGCAAAGCTCGGCGCCGACCACATCGCGACTGTCCGCGGCGAGGGCTACCGCTGGGAGTAGACCTCGCCGCGGACGACGCGGGTACGGGCGGGCCGCGTCAGCTCAGCTCGCCCTGCTCCAGCAGATCGGTGACGAGCGCGGCGATGGCGGAACGCTCGGATCTCACGAGTGTCACGTGACCGAAGAGGCTGTGCCCCTTCAGCGTCTCGATCACGGAGGCGATGCCGTCGTGGCGGCCGACGCGGAGGTTGTCACGCTGGCCGACATCGTGGGTCAGCACGACGCGCGAGTTCTGTCCGATCCGACTGAGCACCGTGAGCAGCACGTTGCGTTCGAGCGACTGCGCCTCATCGACGATCACGAAAGCGTCGTGCAGAGAACGTCCGCGGATGTGCGTCAGCGGCAGCACCTCGAGCATCCCCCGCGCGACGACTTCCTCGAGGACGTTTCCGGAGACCACCGAGCCGAGGGTGTCGAAGACCGCCTGCCCCCACGGGTTCATCTTCTCGGACTGGTCGCCCGGCAGGTAGCCGAGCTCCTGGCCGCCGACGGCGAAGAGCGGGCGGAAGACGATGATCTTCTTCTGCTGCTGGCGCTCGAGGACGGCGTCCAAGCCCGCGCAGAGCGCGAGGGCCGACTTCCCCGTTCCCGCGCGTCCGCCGAGAGAGACGATTCCGACTTCGGGATCCATGAGCAGGTCGATCGCGATGCGCTGCTCGGCGCTGCGGCCGTGCAGCCCGAACACGTCCCGGTCGCCGCGGACGAGACGGAATGCGCCGTCTCCGGTGACCCGGCCGAGAGCCGACCCCCGCTCGGAGTGGATCACGAGTCCCGTGTTCACCGGGAAGCCGTGCACCTCGTCGCTGGTCGCGACCTCCGCCTCGTAGAGGTCACTCATGTCGTCGCCGGAGATCGCGATGTCGGCGATGCCCGTCCACCCGCTGTCGACGGCCTGCTCCGCGAGATACTCCTCGGCGTGGATGCCGAGGGAGGCGGCCTTGACGCGCATCGGGAGGTCCTTGGAGACGACCGTGACCTGCTGACCGTCGGCAGCGAGGTGCATGGCGACGGAGAGGATCCGCGTGTCGTTGTCGCCGAGGCGCATGCCGGCGGGCAGAACGGAGGAGTCGGTGTTGGTCAGCTCGACACGCAGCGTTCCCCCCTCCCCGACCGGGACGGCGAAGTCCAGTCGACCGTGCTCGACACGCAGCTCGTCGAGGTGGCGCAGAGCCTGCCGGGCGAAGTAGCCGATCTCCGGGTCGTGCCGCTTGCCTTCGAGCTCCGTGATCACCACCACGGGGACGACGACGGAATGCTCCGCGAACCGGAAGAACGCGCGCGGATCGCTCAGGAGCACGGAGGTGTCGAGGACGTAGGTCCGCAGATCGGTGTCCGCGGCCCCCTCGACGCTCTCATCGATCCGGCGTTGCTGCAGTGAAGCCCGTGTGGTCACAACTCACTCCCGCCCCGGGTGGAGCACCCGGCAGTTTCGAGTCGACCGTGGCCACGAGTCGTGTGGAGGCCGACCCGACCGGGCGCCTTGCCCGATGTGATGACCGTACGGCCGGCGATGCTGGCGCGCCAGCCGCGACACGCCGCCGGTCGATGACGGGGACGTTAACGTGTGATGTCGTCGGCGGACGCAGCTTCGACGGCCTCCGCGGGGGGTGCGACGACCTCGAGCGAGATCGGCGCGTCATCCGCAGAACCGGGCTCGGACAGCGCGAGCGACGCGGGAGCGGAGTCGATGATGACGCGGCTGGCGGCGACCTCGGCCAGCGCGTCGCCGAGCAGGACGAAGCTGTCGGCGCCCGTTCCCACGTGCGGCGCGACCCGGATCGTGGTGCCGCGGGCGGTGACGGTGACGCCCTGATTGGCGAGGGCTGCGGCCAGCGGCGCCGCCTCGTGAGGTGCAGGCTGCAGCGTCACAATGCCCGCGTGCCGGTCGCGCGGGGTGAGGACGGGGACCCCGTAGCGATCGGCGAGCTCCATCACGGCCCGTGCGCGTGCGCGCAGCTCGGCGGCGATGGCGGGAATGCCCGCGTCGACCACTTCGCGCAACGCCGCCGCGAGGCGACCGGCAGCGAGGTGGTCGGCCGGGGCGACCTGGTATGCGGCCGCTGTCGGCAGCGGCGCCGGCACACCCACGCTGGTCGCGTCGCCCTGCATGCCGGAAATCCCTGACAGCACCGGCTCGATCCGTTCGCGCGCCCGATCGGAGAACCTCGCGAAGCCGGTGCCCCGACCGGCCCGAAGCCACTTGTATCCGTTGCCGCAGACGACATCGGCCGCATCCCAGTCGGCGTCGACGACGCCGAAGCCCTGAACGGCATCGACGATCAGCAGGCGGTCGCCGATCCGCTCACGAATCTCCCGCACGTCGGCGACAGCGCCCGTGCGGAAATCGACCAGGCTGACGGCGACGGCCGTGACATCGTCATCGAGCGCCTCCGCCACGGCATCCGCCGTGACGATCCCGGCGACGGGCTCGATCTCGCGAACCGAGAGCACACCGCGAGCGTCCTGCGCGCGGCGTGCCGTCACCCGCAGGGCGGGAAACTCCTGAGCCGAGACGATGACCGTGCCACGAAGCCCCTGCATCGCGTGCTGCAGTCCGTGGGTCGTCGACGGCTGCAACACGACCTCGTCGACGGCACATCCGAGCACCTGTGCGACCAGCCCGCGCGCCTCGTCGGATCTCTCCGACACCAGATCGATGCCTGAACGGCGCCCGCTGCCGAGCATCTCCGCGTCGGCTAGGGTCTCGGCTCGAACCGCCGGCGAGAGCGGTCCGAACGCCGCCCAGTCCAGATACCCCGCTGCGCTGTCGAAGGTATCGAGGTAGGGCTGCAGGTCGTTCACGTCGCCCATTGTCCCACGCCGAGTCGTTCGGGGCGGATCGCGTGGCCCCCGTCAGCTGCCGTAGCGGCGATCGCGCGTGGCGTAGTCGCGGATCGCGCGGAGGAAGTCGACCTCGCGCAGGTCCGGCCCGAGCGCTTCGACGAAGTAGAACTCGGAATGCGCCGACTGCCAGAGCAGGAAGTCGCTGAGGCGCTGCTCGCCGGAGGTACGGATCACCAGATCGGGATCGGCCTGCCCTCCGGTGTACAGATGCTCTCCGATCTGCTCCGGAGTGAGGCTGGCCGCAAGCTCCTCGAGTGAACCGCCGCGCTCGTCATGCTGCGCGATGATGCTGCGAACGGCATCGACGATCTCGCTGCGCCCGCCGTAGCCGACCGCGAGGTTGACGTGCAGACCCGTGTTGCCGGCCGTCCGCTCCTCCGCCGTCCGCAGAACACGGGCGAGATCCGGCGGCAGCATCTCCGCCCGACCCACGTGCTGCACCCGCCAGCCGGGCTCGAGCGACAGCTCGTCGGCGAGCTCCGCGATGATCTCGATGAGATCGGCGAGCTCCTGTGAGTCGCGCTTGGTGAGGTTGTCGGTGGAGAGCAGATAGAGAGACACGACGCGGATGCCGAGATCGTCGCACCACCGCAGGAACTCGTGCATCTTCGCCGCCCCGGCACGGTGCCCGTGAGCGACGGTGGTGAAGCCCGCTTGACGGGCCCAGCGACGGTTGCCGTCGATCATCATCGCGACGTGATGGGGAACCGTGTCGGGGGTCAACTCGCGACGCAGGCGCGAACTGTAGAGGCGATAGAGGAATCCACGCCCCTCGCCCGAACCGGTGGGTGTCACGTTCCTACGCTACCGCGCGGGCCGTACCCCACACCGCACACGCCGTATGTACAAAAGTCGGCATGAGGGTACGCGTAGGCTCAGTGCCGTGACCCGACACGCATCCGCCGAGGGCGCCGACATGCCCCAGCTCCCGCTCCTCGAAGCAGGCTCCGTCAGCGCGCAGGTCGAGCTGAAGCCCACGTGGCGCGGCTGGATCCATGCCGGAACGTTCCCCGTGGCCGTGGCCGCCGGGGTGCTGCTCATCGTCTTCGCCCACGGCGCGGCCGCGAAGTGGGCCGCGGCCGTGTTCATGCTGACCTCGCTCCTGCTGTTCGGCAACTCCGCGCTGTATCACCGGTTCACCTGGGGGCCGACGACCAAGGCGGTGCTCAAGCGCATCGACCATGCCAACATCCTGCTGCTGATCGCCGGCACCTACACGCCGATCGCCGTGCTGGCGCTGACGCCCGACAAAGGCGCGCTCCTGCTCGTGCTCGTCTGGTCGGGCGCGATCCTCGGCATCCTGTTCCGCGTCTTCTGGATCAACGCACCGCGCTGGCTCTACGTGGCGCTGTACCTGCTGCTCGGCTGGGCTGCGGTGATGTACCTCGGCGACCTCCTGCACGCGAACGTCGCGATGATGATCCTCGTCATCGTGGGCGGCCTGCTCTACACCGGCGGCGCCGTCGTCTACGCGCTGAAGAAGCCCAACCCCTGGCCGGGCCACTTCGGCTTCCACGAGATCTTCCACGTGTGCACCGTGCTGGCGTTTCTCTGCCACTGGACGGCGTGCCTGCTGATCGCGCTGCACCCGCTGACCCCGTCGCTCGGATCGGCAGGCTGAGCGCGGAGGAGGACGCCCCGGGCGCCCGCCGCAGCGTCAGCGCGAGGCGGGATCGATGTCCTGGTCGTCGGTCTCGCTCGCCTCGACGGCGGCGGCAGCCTGCTCGTGGGCGCGCGCCTCGGCATCCGCCTGCGTCGTCGCGTCGAGTTCTTCAGCGATCTCCGCACGGTAGCCGGCGCGACGGATGCGTCGCAGCATGTCGATGAGGAGGAAGATCACGGCGATGGCGACCACCGCGATGCCGACGAAGCCCACGAACCCCGGAGTGACCGCGTCAGGGTTGACGGTCATGGTGGGAGTCGGAATCGCCGGGTCGGCGATCCCCGACAGCGCGATCGTCAGTGCGTGCATCGTTCCTCTGTTCCGCGCGGAGCGCCTAGCCTGGAAGTCCAGCCTAGAACCTCGGGAAGTGTCATGACCGCGATGCGCACACAGCAGGAGCTCGACGACCGCTACGGCCGAGCACGCAGCGCGGGGCGCCGTCGCTGGACCTGGATCCTCGGGGGCGCGGTCGTTCTCGCCCTCATCGGCTACTTCGGATGGAACACCTACACACAGGCGGCGCAGTCCGTGGACATCGACGTCACCGGATTCGATCTCAGCGATGCTCCGCACAGCGTGACGGTCGATTTCCAGCTCACGCTGGCGCGCGGCAGCGCCGTCAGCTGCGTGGTCGAGGCCCAGGACGAGGAGCACGGCATCGTCGGATGGAAGGTCGTCTCCTACCCAGCCGACGACGCTCACAGCCGCACCTTCAGCGAGCGGGTGGCGACCACCGCGGCTGCGACGACCGGTTTGGTCCCCTCGTGCTGGATCCCGTAGGCTGATTCGACACATGCGCCCTGGCAGCTGCCGGGGCGTTTGGCATAGTGTCGGCGGCCGGTGCCGCGCACGCGCATCGACCGCCCCCATCGACAAGGAGACGACGTGGCTGAGAACACGGAGACCTTCCTCACGCAGGACGCCTACGACCGGCTCGCCGCCGAACTCGAGCACCTGTCGACGACGGGTCGCGAAGAGATCGCCAAGCGCATCGAGGCCGCCCGCGAAGAAGGCGACCTCAAGGAGAACGGCGGCTACCACGCCGCCAAGGACGAACAGGGTAAGCAGGAAGCACGGATCCGCACCCTGCAGGCGCTGCTGAAGGACGCCGTGGTCGGCGAGGCCCCGGAGTCCGACGGCACCGTGAAGGGCGGCACCGTCGTGACGGCGATCGTCGCCGGCGGCGAAGAGGTGTTCCTGCTCGGCAGCCGCGAGATCGCGGCGGGCTCCGAGCTCGACGTCTACAGCGAGGCCTCCCCCCTGGGCGCTGCGATCCTGGGCCTGGCGGAGGGCGAGAAGACCTCGTACACCGCGCCGAACGGTCGCGAGATCTCGGTGGAGATCGTCAAGGTCGAAACCTACAACGGCCAGTAGCGGCGCGCCCCGCGTCAGTCCTGTGCGACGCGGGGGCGGAAGCCTGCCTCCTCCAGAACGCTGATGACGTGGGCGCGGTGTTCTTCACCGCGGGTCTCGACACTGAGCTGCAGGATGACCTCGCTGATCTGCAGGCCCTGGCCGTGGCGCGTGTGGAGCGCCTCGATCACGTTCGCTCCGGCAATGGCGAGCAGTTCCGACACGCGCGCGAGCTGGCCCGGCCGGTCCGGCAGCGGGATCTGCAGCGTCATGTAGCGTCCGGATGCCGCCAGTCCATGCGCCACGACGCGTTGCAGCAGCAGCGGGTCGATGTTGCCTCCGGAGAGGATGACGGCCGTCGGGCCGCTCGCCGTGATCTTGCCGGCGAGGATCGCGGCCACCCCCACGGCGCCGGCGGGCTCGACGACCTGCTTCGCGCGCTCCAGCAGCACCAGCAGCGCCCGGGCGATATCGTCGTCGCTCACGGTGACGACCTCGTCGACGAGTTCGCTGATCACCGCGAACGGCGCATCACCGGGACGCGCGACGGCGATGCCGTCGGCGATGGTCGGCGTCGTGGCAACCGTCAGCGGCACGCCGGCAGCGAGGGAGGACGGGTACGCGGCGGAGTTCTCCGCCTGCACGCCGATGATCCGAACGCGTCTGCCCTCGAGGGCTGCCCGCGCCTTCACCGCGGCGGCGACCCCGGCGATCAGTCCGCCGCCGCCGATCCCGACGACGACGGTCTCGAGCTCGGGCACGCCGTCCCACAGTTCCAGACCCATCGTCCCCTGGCCGACGATGATGTCGCGGTGATCGTAGGGGTGGATCATCACGGCGCCGGTGCGTTCGGCGAACTCCGCCGCGAGCCGCAGCGGCGTCTCGACGGTCGCCCCTTCCAGCACGACCTCGGCGCCGTAGCCGCGGGTCGCGAGGAGCTTGGGGACCGGCACGCCCAGCGGCATGAAGATCGTGGCGGGGATGCCGAGCTTCTGCGCGGCCGAGGCGACGCCCTGGGCGTGGTTGCCGGCAGAGGCGGCCACCACGCCGCGTGCACGCTCTTGTGCGCTCAGACGCGACAGTCGGTAGGTCGCCCCTCGGATCTTGAACGAGCCCGTGCGCTGCAGGTTCTCGAGCTTCAGGTACACGGGCGCACCGAGCACCTCCGTGAGGTGGTCGGAGACGTCGAACGGCGTCTTCACGATGACGTCGCGCAGGACGGCGGCGGCGTCCTCGAACTCCGCCAGGGTCGGGAGGGTCACGCGGGCTTCTTCCTACTGCGGGGAACGGTGCTCCAGATGAGATCGGCCCGATCGGGTGGGGCCAGGGGATCGTTCGCGCGGCGTCCGAGGTAGACGGCGACGACGTTGATGAACGCCGCCAGCGGGACGGCGAAGAGTGCACCGGGGATGCCGGCGATCATGGCACCGCCGGCGACGACGAGTACGACGGCCAGCGGGTGGACCTTGACGGCCGAGCCCATCAGCAGCGGCTGCAGCACATGTCCCTCGAGCTGTTGGACGCCCAGGACGACGACCAGCATCCACAGCGCGATCCAGGGCCCGTTGTAGACGAGGGCGAGGAACACCGCCAGCGCACCGGTGACGATGGCGCCGACGAAGGGCACGAACGCGCCGAGGAAGACGAGCACGCCGATCGGGATGGCGAGCGGAACACCGAGGAGGAAGGCGCCGAGCGCGATGCCGGTGGCGTCGATCGTCGCAACGAGCAACTGCGTGCGCGCATACGTGACGACGGTGCGCCAGCCGGCACGGCCGGCACCGTCGACCTCGCTGCGCGCGCGCCGCGGGAACAGGCGCACGACCCAGCTCCAGATGCCACCGCCGTCGGCGAGGGTGCACAGCAGGATGAACAGAGCCAGCACCGCCCCGGTGGCGACGTGGCCGACGGTGGAGCCGACCGCCAGAGCCCCCGACCAGAGCACCTCCGCCTGCTGCTGCAGGTAGCCGCCCGCCTGGACGAGGAGATCGTCGATCTGCTGCGCCGTGAGGTGGAGCGGCCCGTCGATGAGGTACTGACGGAACTGGCCGATCGCTTCGGTGGTGCGCACCTGCACGCTCGACCACTCACGGGTGATCTGCCAGATCGCCAGCCACAGCAGCCCTCCGATCACCGCAACCGTGCCGAGCACCGACAGGACGATCGCCAGCCACCGCGGTACCCCGCGCGCCAGCATCCAGGTGAAGGCCGGCCACAGCAGCGCGGTGACGAGGATCGCCACCATCAGCGGGATCACCAGGAGCTTCAGCTGGATGACGAGCCAGATCAGGATGCCGGCCGCGATGGCGATGACCACGAACCGCCACGCATACGCCGTCGCGACTCTGAGGCCCCGAGGAAGCCCGCGGTCGATGTCGGAGGCGACCGTGCGCTCGCGCAGAGTGTCGAGGAACGACCCGCGCGGCGCGGCGCCGTGTCTGTCGTCGGTGCCGCTCATCCCGCCAGTCTAGAACTCAGAACCGTCCGCCCATTTCCTGCAGACGGGCGATGCGATCCGGGATCGGTGGATGCGTGGCGAACAGGCGCTCCATCGCACCGGGTCGAAGCGGGTCGCTGATCCAGAGGTGAGCCATCGACGTGTTCGCCTTGGCGAGCGGTCGGCCGTACTCCCCCAGCTTCGCAAGAGCAGATGCCAGGCCGTCGGGGTCGCGGGTGGTGAGAGCACTGGTCGCATCGGCGAGGTATTCGCGCCGGCGCGAGATGGCTGCCTGGACGACCGCGGCCAGCAGCGGCGCCACGATCGCGGCGACCAGGCCGAAGATGAGGAAGAAGAGCTGGGACTGGCTGTTTCCGCCGCGCCGGCCGCCCCCGAAGAAGGCCATCCGCAAGAGGATGTCCGCCACGAGCCCCACGGCGACCACGAGACCGAACACCACGAGCGTGACGCGGATGTCGTAGTTGCGGATGTGCCCGAGCTCATGCCCGAGCACCCCCTCGAGTTCACGATCCGTCATGAGCTCGAACAGGCCCGTCGTCACCGTGATCGCCGCGCGCTCTGGCGTGCGTCCGGTCGCGAAGGCGTTGGGCGCGGCATCCTCGACGACATAGAGCCGCGGCATGGGGGTGCCCGTCGTCAGACACAGGTTCTCGACGATCCGGTAATAGCGCGGAGCCTCCTCGCGCGTCACCTCCTGCGCACCCGACAGCGCGAGGGCTTCGCGGTCGGCGACGAAATACTGCACGGTCGCGTAGCCCGTGGCCCCCAGGAGCACGAACGCCGATATCCACCAGTTGTTGCCCGCGAGCCATCCCGCCGCCAGGCCGATCAGTCCGAGGACGATGATGAAGCCGGCCATGATCAGCCAGGTGTTGCGCTTGTTGCGGGCGATCGCGGAGTACATGCCGCGCGCCCGATCAGAACTGGATGCGCGGCGGCTCGGCGATGGCGGCGCCGTCGACGACCTCGAAGAACTCCCGCTCGTGGAAGCCGAGGTTGCGCGCGAACATGTTGTTCGGGAACACCTTGATCTTCGTGTTCAGCTCGCGCACGCCGCCGTTGTAGAAGCGACGGGACGCCTGGATCTTGTCCTCGGTGTCGACGATCGACTGCTGCAGCTGGAGGAAGTTCTGACTCGCCTGCAGCTGCGGATACGCCTCGGCGACCGCGAACAGCGACTTCAGCGCCTGCTGCATGTGGCCTTCGGCCACGCCGGCTTCGGCGGGTGAGCCGGCGGTGAGCGTCTCCGCGCGGGCGCGGGTGACGTTCTCGAAGACCGCCTTCTCGTGCGCCGCGTACCCCTTGACCGTCTCGATGAGATTGGGCAGCAGATCAGCGCGCCTCTTCAGCTGCACGGTGATGTCGCTCCACGCCTCGTCGACGCGCACACCGAGCGCGACCAACGAATTGTAGGTCGCCCAGAGATAGATTCCGGCGATCACCACCAGAGCGACGACGATCAGGACCGGGATCAGCCATTCCATACGACTCCCATCGACTGAGGATCATCCTATCGGCGGGAGGGGCCACGTCATCCGCCGCGGCCAGCACTCCCAGCGGTTCCCCATCTGCACAGGTGCGAGACAGACCCTCACGCGCCGAGGACGCGGTCGAGATAGGCGTTGCGGAACATGCGCGTGGGGTCGAGGCGGTCGCGCAGAGTCAGGAAGTCGTCGAAGCGCGGATACCGCTCGCGCAGAGCCGCCGCATCGAGCGTGTGCAGCTTTCCCCAGTGCGGCCGGCCGGCGTGGGCGCGCATGATCTCCTCGACGGCGGCGAAATAGGCACGGTGGTCGGCGCGCCAGTATCGATGCACGGCGATGTAGCCGCTGTCACGCGCGTAGGCCGTCGAGAGCCACCGGTCGTCCGCGGGCGCCACCCGCACCTCGATCGGGAACTCGATGCGCCACCCCGACGCGTCCACGAGGTCGCGCACCTCACGAAACGCCGACGCCAGCTCGTCCAGCGGCACGGCGTACTCCATCTCACGGAAGCGCACGCTGCGCTGCGTGGTGAACACGCGATGCGATGCATCGGAGAACCGCCGATCCCCCCACACCCGGGCGGACAGCCGATTGATCGCCGGCACGAGCGGCGGGGCGAGCCGACCGGCGCTGCACACCAGTTGGTGCACGCCGTTGCCCACGATCCGCTCATCGAGCATGCGCGACAGGGGCGACAGCGGGGCCGTCGGCGCATCTGTCGGCATCCGGGTGTTCGTCTTCGTCAGGGCGACAGTGGTGTGCGGAAACCAGTAGAACTCGAAATGGTCGACGCCGCGGACGCGCGCATCGAGGTCGTCCACGACGGCGTCGAGAGGTTCGGGCTGTTCCTGTGCGCCGAGCGCGAACGCCGGCACGCATTGGAGCGTCACGTCGACGAGGATGCCGAGGGCGCCCAGACCGAGCGCGACGGCAGGCAGCAGGTCGGGCTCGTTCTCGTCGTCGACGGTGAGCAGCTCTCCATCCGCCGTGACGAGCGTGGCACCCACGACCTGGGTCGCCAGTCCCCCGTGACCGAGACCGGTGCCATGGGTGCCGGTCGAGAGCGCTCCGGCGATGGTTTGACGATCGATGTCGCCGAGGTTCGCCATCGCGAGACGGTGGGGCGCGAGCAGCGCCGGAATGCGATGCAGTCGCGTGCCGGCCAGCAGGCGCACACGCCCGCGCTCGCGATCGACGGCGACGACACCGCTGAGGTCGCTCAGATCCAGCAGAGTTCCCGGCGCCGCCGCGATCCCGGTGAAGCTGTGTCCGGCGCCGACAGCCTTCAGCGCGCGCCCGCGAGCGCCGGCCGAGCGCGCGGAACGGCGCACCGCCTCGATCGTCGTGGGGTACTCCACCAGCTGCGGGCGCACGCTCTCGGTGCGCGCCCAGTTCTGCCATGTGCCGCCGGGCCGTGTCACAGGAAGCTCTTCCCTTCGCCGCGGTAGGTGGCGGCTTCGCCGACGAGGCTCTCGCCGAGGGTGAGCTGGTAGCGGTCGACGCGCTCGGACAGCTCACCGCTCTTCGCGTGGCGGAACCAGACCCTGTCGCCCACGCGAAGGCGGCGCGCCGACTCGCCCTGCAGGGGCGTCTGCACCTCCCCGGCGCCCTCCCGCGCGAGGGTCTTGAGCCCGGTCGGCCACACCGGGCGGGGCTGGCGAGAGGCGACGGGCGGGCCCGATGCGATCCATCCGCCTCCCAGGACGACGGCGATGTCCTCGAGCGGCTTGCGCACGACCTCGAGCGCGAAGGCTGCGGCGGGCGCCGGCATGAAAGCGCGGTAGCCGTCGAACAGGTGACCGGCGAGCAGCCCGCTGCCGGCCGTCGTCTCGGTGACGGCCGGGTCGGCTGCCGTGTACTCCAGTGAGCCAGTGCCGCCGCCGTTGACGAACTCCAGGTGCGTGATCTCACGCAGCCCCGCCACGATCGCTCCCCGCCGGGCGACGAGCTCGTCCCGTGATTGGTGCTGCATCCAGCGGATGACACCGTCGCCGGAACCGGTGTGGTCGGGTTGTCCGGCGATCTGTGCCTCGTACATCATCAGGCCGACCAGCTCGAAACCGGGACGGGCGACGATGGAGCGCGCAATCCGCACGACTTCCGCCGGTTCGTGCACGGGCGAGCGACGCACGCCGATGTGGCCCAGCACGGGTGCCCGCCACGATGCGTCCGCGTCGATCGCCACGCGGACGCGCGCGCGAGCAGACGGGGCGGCGACGGCATCCACCACGTCCAGCTGCGCAGGGTCGTCGATCATCAGGGTGACCCGACGCGCGAGGTCGTCGTCGTGGACGAGCCGCTCCAGCGCCGCCCGGTCGACGCTGGGATATCCGAGCACGATGTCGTCGTGCACGCGCGCGAGCCAGAGCGCCTCGGGAAGCGTGAAGGCGAGGATGCCGCGGTAACCCCCGATCGCGAGGGTGGCGTCCAGGACCTCACGGACGCGGATCGACTTGCTGGCCACGCGGATCGGCACACCCGCGGAGCGGACCACGAGATCCATCGCGTTGAACCGGAGCGCATCGAGGTCGATGGCGGCCACGGGTCCGGACACTGCCGAGACCGCGGCCGATCGTGCCGTCCAGAACGCGGCCGGATCATCCCAGTCCCGGCCGTGATGGGGGCGAAGGCCCAGGAGGTCCAGGCTCATCGGTTCGGGCTCCTTCGCTCGTGAGGGCACCAGCCTAGATGACACGCGGTGTCATCGACAGTGGAACTCGAGGGATCTTTCGGCCGGCTGACGCGCATCGGCGGGAGTACCCCCGGACGGACTCGAACCGACACTGAAGCGATTTTAAGTCGCCTGCCTCTGCCATTGGGCTACGGGGGCCCGCTACAAGGGTAGCGACGCCGCACGCACGAAACCCCCACACCGCCGGGGCGGGTGGGGGTTCGTGACGCGCGAACCGCGGTTCAGCTAGCGGCGGTGGCCTTCTCCTCGACCTTGGGCTCGGCCGCACCGGTCTTCTCGGCGGCGACGGACTTCGGGTCGATCGCCGGTGCTGCCGGTGCTGCCGCCGGAGCCGCGGGGCGCGGACGGGAGGCGAACTCCTCGAACACGTAGCGCGGGTTCTGGACGGTCTGCAGCGACACGTTGTCGCGGCGGAGCCAGAAGTTGTGCCACCAGTCGCCGATCACGCGCCACTTGCGCTCCCACGAGGGCATGGCCAGACCGTGGTAGCCGCGGTGCGCGCACCACGCGATGAAGCCCTTGAGCGCGATGTTGCGCGACTGGAAGACGCCGTTGTACAGGCCGAGGCCCGCGACAGCGCCGAGGTTGTGGTGGATGTACTCGCGCGGCAGCTCGTCGCGCAGGACGGCGACGAGGTTCTTCGCGAGCAGCTTCGCCTGACGGACGGCGTGCTGCGCGTTGGGCACGCAGTAGCCGCCGACGCCCTTGCCGGTGAGGTCGGGGACGGCCGACACGTCGCCGGCAGCCCACGCGCCCTCGACGACCTCGTCCGCCGTTCCGACACGCAGGTCGGCACGGGTGCGGATGCGGCCGCGCTCCTCCACCGGCAGGTCGCTGCCCCGCACGACGGTGGGGTTGGCCATGACGCCGGCGGTCCAGATGATCAGATCGGTCGGGATGACCTCACCGGTGGACAGCTCGACGTTGCCGTCAACCGCGCCGGTGACCTGGGTGTCGAGGTGCACGTTCGCACCCCGCTTCGCGAGGTCCTTGAGCACCCACTCGCTCGTCTTCAGCGACACTTCGGGCATGATGCGCCCCATCGCCTCGACGAGGTGGAAGTGCGTGTCCTCGAAGCGCAGCTGCGGGTAGTCCTTGAGGAGCGAGGAAGCCAGAGCGCGCGTCTCGGCGAACACCTCGATGCCCGCGAATCCGCCACCGACGACCACGACGGTCAGAAGGCGGTCGCGCTCGGGACCGGCGGGCAGGTTGGCCGCACGGTCGAAGTTGGTGAGGATGCGGTCACGGACGGCGACGGCCTCCTCGATCGTCTTCAGGCCGATCGCGTTCTCGGCGATGCCGGGGATCGGGAAGGTGCGCGAGACGGCGCCGGCGGTGACCACGATCTGGTCGTAGTTCTCCTGCCACGGCTCGCCTTCGGCCGGAGTGATCGTCGCGGTGCGCGTCGCGTGGTCGATTCCGGTCACCTTGGCGGTGACCACACGCGTCTTCTTCAGGTGGCGGCGCAGGCCCACGATGACGTGACGAGCTTCGATCTCACCGGCCGCCACCTCGGGCAGGAAGGGCTGATACGTCATGTACGGCAGCGGGTCGACGATCGTGACCTCGGCCTCACCCTTGCGCAGGTGCTTCTCGAGCTTCCATGCGGTGTAGAAGCCGGCGTAACCGCCGCCGACGATGAGGATCTTGGGCACGGCACGCGCGGCCGTACTGGTCTCTGTGTGAGTCACAGGTGGAAGCACTCCTTGAATCAACGGCTCGGAGTACGAGGTGCGCGCTCCGATCTGATGCGCCGGGCAGCAGCAGTGACACCGAGCGCGACCAGTATAGCCGTCAGGGTCACCCCCACGAGCGGCACGGTGCCGTAGAGGAGGGTATCGATGCTGGGCAGCAGCGGGGACCTTCGCTCGAGGGTCTCGGCCGCCGGCAGCTGGTCGATCGTGACCGGAGTGGACGTCGGTGTGGGCTGGGGGCCGGCGTCGGCGCGACGGTACAGCCGGATCCAGTCGGAGAGGCTTCCCATCGGGTTGCTGTCGACGCTTGGGACCGACGCGCTCACCGCGGCGTTCGCATCGATGAGCCCGTAGCCGTACTTCTCGTCGGGCACCTTGGTCGCCGCGGCGGCCGGCCGCGCCGTCTTGATGATGCGGTTGATGACGTTGTCGGCATCCAGTTCTGGATGGGCCGAACGCACGAGCGCGGCGATGCCGGCCACGATCGGCGCGGCCCCGCTCGTGCCGTCCCAGACGACGAGCTGCCCGTCGGCGGAGACGCCGAGCAGCTGCTCGCTCGGCGCGGAAATGCCGATGGTGATGCCCTGCGTCGAGGCCTGTTCGCTGGCAGCGCCGGCACGGTTGACACCGCCGACGGTCAGCACCCCGGGGATGGTCGCCGGCGCGCCCACCTCTTCGGTACCGCTGCCCTTGTTTCCGGCGGCCACCACGACCACGACGTCGTGGTCGAACGCGTATTGGAAGGCATCGTCCCACGACGGGTCCCAGGTCAGGGTGTTCGTCGTGAACGAGAGGTTGATGATGTCGGCGCCGTGATCGACGGCCCACTTCATCGCATCGGCGACCTGCTGCACGAACGGCACCGAGGATGCCGCGCCGAATCCGATCGACAGCGAGAGCAGATTCGCCTCGGGGGCGACGCCGATCATCCCAGTGTCGGCACCGGTTCCGCGGGCGGCCGCCAACGAGGCCACCCAGCTGCCGTGGTTGGCATCGACAGCCCCGACCGGGGTGCGCCCGTCCGACGACCCGGCTCCGGAGAAGTCCGCTCCCCCGACGACCGCACCGGAGAACTCGACCGGGGATCGGCCGATGCCGGTGTCGATGACAGCGATCGTCACCCCCTTGCCGCGGGTGGTCTGCCAGGCCTGCCGGATGCCGTACTCGTCGAGCCAGTACTCCGCCGCGCGGGCGGGATCGCCCGTTCCCGGCGGAGGTGCCGTCGCGGCGAGGGCCGACGGCCCGGCGGGAGCCGTCGGGGCAGGGTCGCCAGCGGCGACGGCGACCGCGGGAATGCTCGCCGCACCCGCCGCCTGCCCGCCCAGCGCGATCAGCACGGCCGCGACGACGGCGACGACACGCCGCCGCCGAGCGCTCACACCGCGCTCCGCGGCTGGGCGCACGTGCAGCGCTCGGGCGACCACTCGGCGCGCGCGAGCGCGAGGTCGCCGATCGGGTTCACGCCGGCTCCGGCGGCCAACGCGTGCCCCGCCAGGGCATGCAGACACTTCACCCGCGTCGGCATCCCGCCCGCGGAGATGCCGGCGATCTCCGGCACGTCGCCGTAGACCGCTCGATCGGACAGGTACGCCTCGTGCGCCGCCAGATACGCGGCGGCGACGTCCTCATCGTCGGCGAGCAGGGCGGCCAGCTCGGGCATCACCTGGTTCGCCTCCAATGCCGACATCGCGGCCGTCGCCCCGGGATGGGTGAGGTAGTAGAACGTGGGAAACGGTGTGCCGTCGGGAAGCCGCGGTTCTGTGGCGACAACCGTCGGGTTGCCGCAGGCGCAACGCGCCGCGATGCCGACGACGCCACGCATCGGACGCCCCAACTGGGACCGCATGGCCTCGAGGTCGGCGGCGGAAGCGGGGCTGAGAGGGGGATGCGGCACCCGTCAAGGCTACCGGGGCGCGCTGACCGACCGCTGGATCAGCCGGCGGGCGCGGCCGGGGGCACCGCCGCCGTCTGAGCCAGACCTGCCCCGGCGACCGAGCGCACCAGCTGCGCCATCCAGTCGGTGCGGGTCTCCTGCACCTGAGCGCTCGCGGCGGCCTGCGTCGGGGGCATCGCGGTGGCGGGCAGATCGTTGTCGACGAGATAGACGACCTCGCCGGGTCGCACGTAATACAGTCGCTCCCGCGCCTGGGAGGTCACGTACGCAGGGTCGTTCCAACGGTTCTTCTGCTGCTGCAGGGTCGCCACATCCGCCTCGCTCACCTGAACCGAGTGCGCCAGCGCCGCGATCTGCTGACGCTGGCCGAGATACGTGCCGACCGTGGGCACCAGCGTGAAGACGGCCAGCACGACCAGGCCCAGCATGATCGCGGTGAAGGCCGAGAAGCGGATGCCGCCGGCCCAGGCGCGCACGTCCACACGGCCCGACCCCCGGCGTCCGCCCGACGTGCGGGACGCGGAAGAGGGAGCCGGCGCAGTGCGCACGGCTCCCTCTCTCGTCATGGGACCAGCCTACGTGGCACGCGGACGTGCGACGGAAGGCGCCCCGAATCGCTCAGCGAATCTCCAGCGGCCTCAGGCCTTGAAGCGCGGGAACGCGCCGCGACCGGCGAAGACCGCGGCGTCGCCGAGCTCCTCCTCGATGCGCAGCAGCTGGTTGTACTTCGCGACGCGCTCGCTGCGGGCGGGCGCGCCGGTCTTGATCTGACCCGCGTTGACCGCGACGGCCAGGTCGGCGATGGTCGTGTCCTCGGTCTCACCGGAGCGGTGCGACAGCATCGAGCGGTAGCCGTTCTGGGTGGCCAGCGAGATCGCGTCGAGCGTCTCGGACAGCGTGCCGATCTGGTTGACCTTCACGAGCAGAGCGTTCGCGACACCGAGGTCGATGCCCTTCTGCAGGCGCACCGGGTTGGTCACGAACAGGTCGTCACCGACGAGCTGGACCTTCGAGCCGATGGCATCGGTGAGGTGCTTCCAGGCCTCCCAGTCGTCCTCGGCGAGGGCGTCCTCGATCGTGACGACCGGGTAGTTGGCGACGAGGTCGGCGAAGTAGTCGGTCAGCTTCTCGGCCGACCAGGCCTTGCCCTCGACCGTGTACACGCCGTCCTTGTAGAACTCGGTCGCGGCGACATCCAGACCGACGGCGACGTCCTTGCCGGGCGTGAAGCCGGCCTTCTCGATCGCCTTGATGAGGAAGTCGAGGCCCTCGCGGTTGCTGGGCAGGTCGGGCGCGAAGCCGCCCTCGTCGCCGAGGCCGGTGTTGTAGCCGGCGGCCTTCAGCTCGCCCTTGAGAACGTGGTAGACCTCGGTGCCCCAGCGGAGGGACTCGCCGTAGGTCTCCGCACCGATGGGCGCGAGGAAGTACTCCTGGAAGTCGATGCCGTTGTCCGCGTGCTCGCCGCCGTTGATGACGTTGAACAGCGGCACGGGCAGGACGTGCGCGTTGGGTCCGCCGAGGTAGCGGAACAGCGGGAGGTCGGCGCTGTCGGCGGCGGCCTTCGCGACGGCCAGGGACACGCCCAGGATGGCGTTGGCGCCGCAGCGCGACTTGTTCTCCGTGCCGTCGGTGGCGATGAGGATCTCGTCGATGACGCGCTGCTCGCTCGCCTCGACGCCCTCGATGGCCGGGCCGAGCTCATCGATGACGGCGGTGACCGCCTTCAGGACGCCCTTCCCGCCGTACCGGCTCTTGTCGCCGTCGCGCAGCTCGTACGCCTCGAAGGCGCCGGTGGACGCGCCGGAGGGGACGGCCGCGCGCTGGACGATGCCATCGTCGAGCAGCACCTCCACTTCGACGGTCGGGTTGCCACGCGAATCCAGGATCTCGCGTGCGCCTACAGCCTCGATCAGTGCCACAGGGGACTCCTTGCTTGTGGAGGATAAATCTCGGAGCGTCACGGGTGTGTTCCCGCTCCGCGTTCGAGTCTAGTGACCCGGGTACCGCCGCCATACGTCGGGCACCGGATCAAACGACCAGCGCGAGCGCGATCCCGTCCCAGCCCTTCGCGTCGAGCGTCTGCAGCGCCGTCGCCGTGAAGCGCGGATCGTCTCGAAGCATCTCCAACCCTGCACGCACGCCGCGCACCTGAGGGTTCTCGTCCTCGGCATCCGCCACTCGGCCGCCCCGGACCACGTTGTCGATGACGACGAGAGTGCCGGGCCGGCCCAGTCGCGCCGCCCAGTCCAGGTACACCGTGTTGGATTCCTTGTCGGCGTCGATGAACACGAGATCGAACGGGGCCTCCTCCGCCAGGGTGGGCAGCACCTCCGCACCGCGTCCGATGCGGATCTCGACGCGCTCCCCCACTCCCGCACGGTCGATGCTCGCGCGCGCCACGTCGGCGTGGCGCGGCTCCGCCTCGATCGTCACGACACGGCCCTCGTCGGGGATGCCGCGGGCCAGCCAGATGGTCGAATACCCGCCCAGCGTCCCGATCTCGAGCACGCGGCGGGCGCCGCTGACCCGGGCGAGCAGCCACAGGAGCTTGCCGCCGGTGGGCGCCACCTCGATGGCGGGCATGCCGGCCGCGCGCTGGTCGGCGACGGCAGCGTCGAGCATGGCATCCGCGCCGATCAGCGCATCGACGAGATAGCGGTCGACCGCGTGGGCCGCAGCGAGGGAAAGGTCCGTCATGCACCCAGCAAACCCGCTCGGTGCGGAGGGGTCAACGGCGGGTTCATCGCTCGCGGTCGGTGCGTTCGCGCTCGGCCGACAGCAGCGCCGCATCCGTCTCGGCGTCGTCGACGGTCACGGTGAAGACCTTGCCACCGGTGCGGTGGACGCGGATCCCCGCTCCGGCACGCAGCACGACGCCGAAGCCTCCGCCCGGCGCCCAACGCAGACCCCAGCCGCCGTACTCCCCCATCGGGCTGACCTCGACGACTTCGACCCGCTCGATCTCGGCGACGGGAACGTGGAACCGAGGGAAGCCCGTCGCGGAGGTCACGGTCAGCCCCGTCTCGTCGACACGGACGTGGAAGACCGCGGTCGCAGCGATGACGGCGGCCATCACGGCGATGAGGAGGGCGAGGATCGTCGCGACCGTCGCGCCGGCGCGGACCGTGAGGGTGATCACGGCGACAACGACCAGCAGAGCCCACGCCGCACACAGCACGACCACTCCCGCCCGCGCGAGGTGGACGCTGCGCAACCACACCGCCCGCTCCCCGTCGGTCAAGGGCGGATCCATCGTCGCGATGCTCCCCGTCGCGGGCAGACGCACATCGGGCTGGACCAGCCAGCCGGCGACACCGACGCCGATCGCGATGAGACCGGCCAGGACGAGCCACGGCAGCAGGGACGGCCCGGCAGCGGCATCGGCCAGCCCGCGCTGGATCAGCACCGACGACGTCATCAGCACGCCCGCGCCGGCCGACATCGCCGCCGCGAGGGCGCCCATCAGCCGATAGGTCGGGCCGCGATCGCCCCGGCGCAGCCCGTTCACAGCGGATGCCGCGATCAGCAGGGGCACACCGAGACCCACCAGCACGGTCGCCAACACCGTCACCCACGGCGCGCCGAACCCGTCGGGCGCGCCGTCCGCGCCCCAGTGGATCGCGATCGGGTCGGGCAGCGCATCGCGGGCGCCGAGCTGCAGCAGCACGGCGCCCGCGATGACGACGACCGGGACCGCGACGGCGACGAGGACGAAGCGGGAGACGGCGCGCGGTCGTGGCGTGGTCATGGTGACTCCTCGGAGTCGGACGTGTGGTGGATCAGGGCGGCGAGTGCCTGCCGGGACAGCCCGCGCTCGCGGGCGCGGGCGACGATGTCGGCGATGTCGGGCTGCAGCTCAGCCAGACGGTCCGCCGCCGCCGTCACGACGGCTCCGCGACCACGATGCATCGAGACGAGCCCCTCGTCTCGCAGCTGCTGATAGGCGTGGAGCACCGTGTGCAGGTTGATGCCGAGGGCCGACGCCACCTCGCGGGCCGAGGGCAGGCGATCACCGGGGCGGAGGCGACGTGCGACGGCATCCGCCCGGACGGATGCCGCGATCTGTGCGAACAGCGGCACGTCGCTCGTCGCGTCGGTGCGGATCAGCATGTCGGTCTCCCGACAACAATTCTATGACAAATAGAACAGTTTGCGTAGGGAAGAATCGCGACGGCCCCCCGACTACCCCCGAGCGCGCACGCCCTGGGCGAGCGCCGCGACGATCTCCGGGAGCAGCGCATCCGCCGTGCGCCGGTAGCCGAGTGCGCTGGGGTGGAAGCGATCGACGCTGAACATGTCGTCGGGGTTCTCGATGAACATCGCACCGACAGCCCGGCGAAGTGAGACGACGCGGGCTCCGGCCCGGCGGGCCGCAACGGCCTGCGCGTGGGCGAGCTGTCGCGAGGCCTGAGCCCCCAGCGCCCGCAGGGGCTGGGGCACGGGTCGCAACGCCCCCAGGTCGGGACAGGTGCCGACGACGACGGACGCACCTGCGTCGCCCAGGCGCCGCACGGCCGCCTCGAGATCACCCGCCGCCTGCGAGACCGGCGTGCGATGCGTCACGTCGTTGCCTCCGACGATGATGACCGCGGCATCCGCCCGATAGTCCGGGGGAAGGCGATCGAGCTGGTCCGCGAGATCCTTCGACTCGGCACCCACCACCGCGACGGTGCGAAGGCGCACCGGCCGATGCAGGAAGTCGGCGAGGCCCTTGGACAGCCGCGCCCCCAGGACGTCTTTGGGCCGCTGCGCGCCGAGGCCGGCCGCGATCGAGTCACCCAGAACCAGCAGCTCGAGCGGCGCGCCGGCGAGCTTCGGCCGCCACACGCGGTCGGCCTCCACCGCGCTCTCGCCGAGCGGCTTGCCGATGCGCAGCCGCGCGAGGGCGGCCTGACGCGTCAGCACGCTCCGCGCGGCGAACGCACCGGCCACGACCGCGCCGGCGAGCGCCGCGCTCGTCGCCACGCGCGGGCGGAGAGCACGCCGACGGTGCGAACGCGATGCCACGGACAGATCACACTCCCCCCGGGTGAACGACACGCTCCCGTCGGGTGGACGGAAGGTGACGGGCCGTGCCCTGCCACGGACGCCGGGCTCAGCGATGCCCGCGCCCGGCCGCTGCCGTGAGGACGAGCGCGACCGCGAGAACGCCGCAGGCGAGGACGGCGTCCAGCACGAAGCCCGCCACCACCTCCTCGCGCCCGCTCCACCCGGTCGCCGTCGTGACGGCCCCGATCGCGATGACGCCGGGCGAGAGCGCGAGCTGCTGGACGGTGCTGAACATGCCGCCCGACAGACCCGCCGCCTCGACGGGGACCTCCCGAACCACCGCCTGGGTCAGCGGCGAGAACACGAGCGCCTGCCCCGCGCCGAGCAGCACGAGCGCAGGCTGGACCGACCAGATCAGCGACGGCCCCCACGCGATGAACGAAACGAGGAGGAACCCGACGAGGGCGATCAGTTGCAGTGCCACGCCCCAGACGAGAGTGCGCACGCCGAGCCGGCGTTGGATCGGCACGAGCGAGAGAGATACGACCGCGAACACGACCGCGAACGGTGGCAGGAGCAGCCCCGCCGTCAGATGACGAGCCTCTGGACGGGCGAGGCCGGCGGACAGCGAGTGGTCTGGTTCCGCCCGCAGGATGCGGCGACGGCGCGCCGACTCGACGTGCTCGCCCGCTACGCCGCCGAGGAGCCGGTGCTGTCCGGATCGACCCCCGCGCCGTCTCAGCCGAGCGGCTTGATCTCCAGCGCGTCCGGCGCCTGACCCGCCGCCACCGTGGCGAAGGACGTGTACCCGTCGGCGGCCGCGCGCTCCAGCAGCGCCTTCAGGTTCTTCGTGCGCTGCTCCACACGCACCCGCGCCCCCTCGGCGACGAGTGCGGCCTTGAGCGCGAGGAGCTCCCCCACCGGCACGTCGCGCTCGTGCACGAGGACGATGGCCGACATGCCCGCGTCGTCGGCATCCTCCAGGAGGTCGACGATGCGCTCGAAGCCGAGGGAGAACCCGACCGCCGGCACCTGCTGGCCCAGGAAGCGTCCGATCATCCCGTCGTAGCGACCGCCCCCGCCGAGCGAGTACGTGACGCTCGGGTGGGCGAGCTCGAAGATGGTGCCGGTGTAGTACCCCATCCCACGCACGAGGAACGGATCGAAAACGAGCGGCGCGCCCTGCGCGTCGTCCGCAGAGACCCCGCGGGCCGCCGACACCGCCGCGCCGATCGCCACGAGGTCGGCCACGATGTCTGCGGGCGCCCCCTCGGGCAGCGCCTTCAGGATCTGCCCCTCCCCGTACGGACGGTACTCACGCGTCTGCGGTCGACGCAGGAACGCGTCGAAGGCGTCGACGGCGTTCGGCGTGGCGCCCCGCTCACGCAGCTCGGCGGCGACGCCCTCGGCACCGATCTTGTCCAGCTTGTCGATGGTGATGAGCACGCCGGCACGCTCCTCCTCGGCGAAACCGAAGCTGCCGAGCATCCAGTCGAGCACGCGGCGGTCGTTGATGCGGATGCTGCCGCCGACCAGACCGAGCGCATCGAGCGCGTCGAGGCTCGCAACCAGAAGCTCCGCCTCGGCGCGGCCGGTGGCGTCACCGATGATGTCGATGTCGCACTGCACGAACTGGCGGTAGCGCCCCTTCTGCGGCCGCTCAGCTCGCCACACCGGCGCCATCTGAATGGAGCGGAAGACCGTCGGCAGCTCGGCGCGGTGCGTCGCGTAGAAGCGCGCCAGGGGCACGGTGAGGTCGTAACGCAGGCCCAGGTCGCTGAGCGCGGCCGCGTCATCGGCTGCGGCGCGAATCGCGTCCGCATCCAGTCCACGCTTGAGGACGTTGAAAGCGAGCTTCTCATTGTCGCCGCCGATGCCCGCGTGGAGCCGGTCGTAGTCCTCCATCACCGGGGTCTCGATCTCATCGAACCCGTGCGCGCGGTAGCGCTCACGGATGACGGCGAGCACGCGCTCGCGACGGGTCTTGTCGGCGGGGAGGAAGTCGCGCATTCCGCGCGGCGGGTTCACGGATGCCACGCGATCATTCTTCCAGGTCGTCGGATGCCGACGAGGCCTCGACGGCCCTCACCTCGTCCTCCAGGCCTCGGATCCTGACCCGAAGCGCCCGCTCGGCATCCCACCCACGCTCCTGCGCGAGCGACACGAGCCCGAGCAGCGCCTCCCCCAGCTCCTCCTCGCTCTGGGCGCCCACGGGCCCCCGGTCCTGCCCACCGGGCGTGCGAGACGACGACAACGGGAGCGCGGCGGCGCGGCCCAGCAGCTTCTGCGCCAGCGCGAGGGAGGGCATGTGGGCCGAGACCCCGTCGAGCACGGATCGCCGGTCGCGCTTTTCGGCGGACTTCGCGGCATTCCAGTGGACGAGCACCTCTTCGGGAGTGGTTGCGACGGCATCCCCGAACACGTGCGGATGCCGCCGGATCATCTTGTCGGCAAGCGCGTCGGCGACGTCGTCGATGTCGAACGGATCCTCCGTCGCGTCCGCGGCCACCGCGGCGTGGAACAGCACTTGCCAGAGCAGATCGCCGAGCTCTTCGCGAAGGTCCGCGCGCGTTCCCGCCTCGACCGCGTCGATCAGTTCGGCCGACTCTTCCACGAGGTACGGCACGAGATCCTCATGCGTGATGCGCGCCGACCAGACACATCGCTCCCGTACCGCCGCCATGACGTCGGCGGCGCGTCGGAGGGCGTCGGTGCGGGGGGCGATCGGCGCAGGATCGATCGGACTCAGACGGTCGCCGTGTTCCGGCGTCGATGATGCCATGCCCGCCACGATACGAGGATCCCGGCGATCACGAGCGAGATCGCCGATCCGGCGAGCACGCCGAGAGTGGCCTGATCGCGGATGTCGGGAGCCCCGGAGAACGCCAGCTCGCTGAGCAGCAGCGACACGGTGAAGCCGATACCGCCGAGGGCGCCCGCCGCGACGAGGTCGCCGCCGGCGAGCCGGTCGGTCTTCGGAACCCGCAGGAGGTGCTGCGCCAGGGCACCCGCCACGGCGATGCCGATGATCTTGCCGACGGGCAGGGCGACCAGAACGCCCCAGAAGGCCGGCGAGAGCTCTCCGGCAGACACAGCGGGAATCGCGACGAGGGCTGCGCACAGCGCGAACAGCGGCAGCACGATCGCGTTGACCCACGGTTCGATGGCGTGACGAGCCCGCAAGGCGGGCTGCTGGGCCATCGTCAGCCCGAGGACGACCCCGGCGATGGTCGCATGCACGCCCGACTCGTGCACCGCGTACCAGGTGCCGATCGCGCTCACGATGAGCCCGACGATGGCGACCGGCCGGGCACGGGTGTCGAGGAGCCGACTGCAGGTGGCGAACACGACGACGAACACCAGCGCGAGCAGCATCATGGCGAAGTCGACATCCGCCGTGAACAGCACCGCGATGAAGACGATGCCCACGATGTCATCGAGGATGGCCAGCGCGAGGAGGAAGATGCGGACACCGGAGGGCAGACCGCGGCCGAAGACGGCGAGCACCCCCAGCGCGAAGGCGATGTCGGTGGCTGTGGGAATCGGCCATCCGGCACCGGTCGCCTGTCCGCCCGCGATGAGCAGATACAGCGCCACGGGTACGAGCACGCCACCGGCTGCCGCGATCGCAGGCAGGACCGCGCGTCGCGGGGACGCCAGCTGACCGCTCGTCAGCTCGAACTGCAGTTCGACCGCGGCGACGAAGAAGAAGACGGCGAGCAGGCCGTCGGAGATCCAGTGGCGCACGGACAGATCGATGACACCCGGAATGCCGATGTGCACGTCGTCGGCGACGGCGAAGGCGATCGGCGCGGCCGCACTATTGGCCAGCACCAGGCCGATCGAGGCGGCGACGAGAAGCAGAACGGCGGGAAAGCGGGCAGATCGCAACAAGGACACGGTCACTCCGGAGGGTCGACGAACGGGACTTGCCGACCAGGCTTCCCGGCACACCGTCCGACGACGCGCAGAGCATACGGAGCCGTCGCGTCGCAGTCGGGGTGTCATAAAACGTCGTCACCCCGCCCTGTCAGCCTACCCCGTGACAAATGTGAAACACCGTGCCATTACCGTGGTCTCATGCGCGAACTCACCCGAACCGAAGCGATCGACCTCGTCGGCCGCGATGAGGCCGAGAACGAACTGCCGGAGCGCCTGCGCGCCGACGTGCGGATGCTCGGGGCTCTGCTCGGTCGTGTCCTGCGCGAAAGCGGCTCCCCCGGGCTCTACGAGGACGTCGAGCGACTGCGCCTGGCCACCATCGCCGCATACAGCGATGAGTCAGCGGAGGCCTTCGAGCGGGCGGCGCAGATCGCCGAGTCCTTCTCCGTGGAGCGCGCCGACGAGGTCGCCCGTGCGTTCACGGTCTACTTCCATCTCGTCAACCTCGCCGAAGAACACCAGCGTGTGCGTGTCCTGCGCGAGCGCGACGGGCGCCCTGAGCGAGAGGACGCGGCCGACTCGGTGGCCGCGGCCTTCGTGCGCCTGGCGGCGGAGGTCGGCGACGACACCGCCCTCGCCCGTCTGCAGGCGATGCGCTTTCACCCCGTGTTCACGGCTCATCCCACCGAGGCGCGCCGTCGCGCGGTGTCCACCAGCATCCGACGTCTGGTGACTCTGCTCACCGAGCGCGATGCCTCGCTCGACGGCGGCGCGGACGAGCGGCGTGCGGAGCGGCGCATGCTGGAGGAGATCGACACGCTCTGGCGCACGGCGCCGCTGCGGGCGGAGAAGCCGACGCCGGTCGACGAGGTGCGTGCCATCATGGCAGTCTTCGACGAGACTCTCTACACGGCCGTCCCTCACGTCTACCGGCGCGTCGACGATGCGCTGCAGGGACCCGCTGCCGGCGGCCGGGCACCCGTCATCCGTCCCTTCGTCCGCCTCGGCACGTGGGTGGGCGGCGACCGCGACGGCAACCCGTTCGTGACCGCCGCCGTCACGAAGAAGGCCGCGTCGATCGGTGCGGAGCACATCCTGCTGGGCCTGGAGCGCTCCGCCGTGCGGATCGCCAAGACGCTCACGCTGTCCGAGGACACGACCCCGCCCACCGCGGAGCTGCTCGGCCTGCTGCAGCGTCTGGCGGACGCCGACGAGGACGGTGCGGCGGATGCCGCCAAGCGCGCCAAGGTCGAGCCGCACAAGCGCACGATGCTGCTGATCGCCCGTCGGATCACCGCCACACGCAAGCGCGACGCCGATCTCGCGTATCGCGACCCCGACGCGCTGCTGGCCGATCTGCGCACCGTGCAGCAGTCCCTCGTCGATGCGGGTGCCCCACGCCAGGCGTACGGACACCTCCAGCAGCTGCTGTGGCAGGTGGAGACGTTCGGCTTCCACCTCGCCGAGCTCGAGGTGCGTCAGCACTCCGCCGTCCACGCCAAGGTGCTCGCCGAAGCTGCCAGCGGTGAGCCGCTGAGCACGCAGGCGGAGGAGGTCCTCGAGGTCTTCCGCACGATCGCGCAGATCCAGAACCGCTACGGACCGCGCGCCGCCGGCCGCTACATCGTCTCGTTCACGCAGTCCGCCGCCGACCTCGCCGCCGTGCACGAGCTCGCGCGCCTGGCGGTCGGGCCCGGGGGCACCGTTCCGGTCCTGGACGTGATTCCGCTGTTCGAGACCTTCGCCGATCTGCAGGCCGCGCCCGGCATCATGGCCGAGATCGTCGATCACCCGCAGTTCGCCGCACGACTGGAAGCCACCGACCGGCGCCTCGAGGTCATGCTCGGATACTCGGATTCCTCGAAGGACGTCGGCCCCGTCGCCGCCAACCTCGCGCTCTACGAGGCACAGGCGAAGATCGCCGCGTGGGCCAAGGAGTCCGGCATCCACCTCACCCTCTTCCACGGACGCGGCGGCGCGCTCGGTCGCGGCGGCGGACCGGCCAATTCGGCCATCCTGGCGCAGCCTCCGCACTCGGTCGACGGACGGTTCAAGCTCACCGAGCAGGGCGAGGTGATCTTCGCGCGCTACGGCGACCCCAACATCGCGATGCGTCACATCGACCAGGTCGCCGCCGCCGTCCTGCTCGCTTCGGCTCCGTCGATCGAAAAGCGCAATAGCGCCGCGGCCGAGCGCTACGCCGAGGTCGCGGCGACGATGGATGCCGCTTCGCGTACGCGGTTCTTCTCGCTGGTCAAGGCCGACGGATTCGCGTCGTGGTTCGCGACCGTGACGCCGATGGAGGAGATCGGTCTGCTGGCGCTGGGCTCACGTCCCGCTCGACGCGGCCTGTCGGTCGAGTCCCTCGAAGACCTTCGCGCCATTCCCTGGGTCTTCGCATGGTCGCAGGCCCGCATCAACCTGGCCGGTTGGTTCGGTCTGGGCTCCGCGCTGGAGGCCGTCGGAGATGTCGACCTGCTGCGTCGGGCGTACGCCGAGTGGCCGCTGTTTCGCACCGTCATCGACAACGTCGGCATGAGCCTCGCGAAGGCCGACGGTCGCATCGCGCGCCGCTACCTCGACCTCGGTGACCGCGCGGATCTGGCCGACCTCGTCGTGGAGGAGCTGCAGCTCACCGGCGACTGGGTCGTCCGCATCGTCGGGGGTGACGAGCTCCTGTCGAACAAGCCCGTCCTGCAGCGCGCCGTCAAGATGCGCAGCCCGTACGTCGATGCGCTCTCGCTGCTCCAGCTGCGTGCCCTGCGGACGCTCCGCACGGGCGAGCACGACGAGGCCGACCTCCCGCAGTGGCAACGCCTGCTGCTGCTGAGCGTCTCCGGCGTTTCGGCCGGACTGCAGAACACGGGGTGATCGCACCCCGATGACGACCGCCGCGGGGGCTCAGTCCACGCGGCGGTCTTCGGCGTGGCGCGCGAGCGCCGCGCCATAGCGCTCGGTGAGCTGGACCATGAGATCGGGCGTCTCGCGATCCAGACCGAACACGAACCCGGGGAAGTCCAGATCCTTCTGCAGCGCCCAGATCTCCTCGTGACGATCGGGCGAGAGCATCTGAGCGGGATCGCCCACGGCGACCCATCCGATCGGCACCACGGCATCCGGCGGCACGACCGTGCGCAGGTGCACGATCGCACCGATGCGCACCTCGGCGCGATCGCCGATGCGGGCGCCGTTGAAGACGCGGACCCCGGTGGCGAGGAAGACCTCGTCGCCCACCGTCGCACCCGAGATGCTCGCGGTGGGCCCGACGAGGACGTGCGAGCCGACGTGCACGGGATGCGCGGCGCTCGCCCGGAGAAGGGCGTTCTCCATCACGATGACGTGCGCCCCGAGCGTGATCGGCCCACCCTCGGCCGTCAGCACCGCGCCGTGCAGGATCTGGCATCCGGCGCCGATCTCGACGTCCCCCGAGATCACCGCGGTCGGCGCGATCACCGCGTCGGGATGGATGCGGGGGCGCACCCCGAGGTGTTCGAACTGCATGATCGTCCTCCCGCCCTCACCCTAGGACGCCCGAGGGGCGACGTCGAGGCCCGACGCACCGCCGTTAGGGTGTTACAGGCCGCACCGACCGTGTCCGCGGCCGGAGAGTTCCGCTGTGTCAGATTCCGTCGTCGCCCGGTCCGCGCCCGCACCCGCGACCGTCTCGACCCTCACCCTGTCGACGTTCGTCGTCGGCTCGATGGTGGGCGCGGGTGTCTTCTCGCTGCCCGGCACGTTCTCGGCGCAGACCGGCGTCGTCGGCTCCCTCGTCGCGTGGGCCGTGGCGGGCACGGGGATGTTCATGCTGGCGCTCGTCTTCCAGCGCCTCGCCGCCCGGCGCCCTGAGCTGGATGCCGGGGTCTACTCCTACGCGCGCGCCGGTTTCGGGCGCTATCTGGGGTTCCTCTCCGCGTTCGGCTACTGGGCGAGCGCGTGCGCGGGCAATGTCTTCTACTGGGTGTTCATCATGTCGACGGTGGGCGCGGTCGTCCCCGCCGTCGCCGGGGGCGACACGCCCGTGGCCGTCGCGGTCTCGTCGGCCGGCCTCTGGGTGTTCTTCCTCCTCGTGCGCCGCGGCACGCGCGAGGCCGCCGCCGTGAACCGCATCGTGAGCGTCGCCAAGGTGCTGCCGATCGTCGCGTTCGTCTTCCTCTGCCTGTTCGCGTTCGACCCCGCCGTCTTCGCAGCGAACATCTCCGGCCCCTCCGACCTGCCGCTGTACGACCAGGTGCGCGGGACCCTCCTCGTGACGGTGTTCGCCTTCATCGGGGTGGAGGGCGCCAGCGCCTACTCCCGGCATGCCCGCCGTCGGCGCGATGTGGGACGGGCGACGGTGCTGGGATTCGTCAGCGTCCTGGCGATCTTCCTGTCGGTCACGATCGTGTCGTTCGGCATCCTGCCGCGCGAGCGCATCGCGGCGCTTGCGCAGCCCTCCATGGCCGGGGTGCTGGCCGAGGTCGTCGGGCCGTGGGGAGCCGGGTTCGTCGGTGTCTCCCTGATCGTCGCGGTGCTCGGGGCGTACCTCTCCTGGACGCTGATGGCGGCGGAGGTCCTGCTCGTCGCCGCACGCGACGGCGACCTGCCCCCGGTATTCGCCCGCACCAACGACCGAGACGTCCCCGTCGGCGCGCTCACGATGTCCACGCTGCTCGTGCAGGTGCTCCTGATCGTGGTGCTCTTCTCGACGAACGCGTTCGACGTCGCCCTCAGCCTGACGAGCGCGTTCGCGCTCATCCCCTACGTGCTGACGGCGGGCTACGGCCTGTGCGTCGCGCTCGCCGATGTCCGGTCGGCGCCGTCACTGCGCGTCGCCGGCGCGGTTGTGGTCGCCGTCTGCGCCACGGGGTACACGATCTTCCTCCTGTCAGCGGCGGGCGGCCAGTACCTGCTGCTCGCGACGCTCGTGCTCGTCCCCGGGACCCTGCTGTTCGCCCTCGCCCGACGTCGGAACGGCGAGCGCGTGTTCACCCCGTGGGAGGTGGTCGTCTTCGCCGTCGCGGGCGCGGCGGCGATCGCCACGGCCGTGTTGCTGGCGCTCGGGACGATCACCGTCTGAGCGCGGGCCACCGGCGGATGGCCGGAGAGCGCGCTCAGGCTTCGACGGCCTCCGCGACCGGGAGCGGGTAGAGCTGGTCGATGAGCTGAGCGACCCAGGCGATGAGATCGCCGTCTCCGAGCGGCTCCCCCGCCGCGGTCGGCAGCGGAACGACCATCGCCTCGCCGCCCGCGAGCACCTTCGACTTCGGATAGAGCCGCTGCAGCCGCACGCGCAGAGAATCGGATGCCGGTGCCGGCACGACCCGCAGGTTCGGCCCCATCGCGACGACGTCGCTGAGGCCCGCGACGGCGGCGCGGCGGCGCAGGCGCGCGATGGCGACGAGCCCGTCGACTTCGCGCGGCGGCGTGCCGTAGCGGTCTGTGAGCTCCTCGATCACGAGGTCGATCGGGTCGGTGGAGGACCCGGCATCCCCGCCGCGCGTGCGCGCATCGGGCGAGGCCGCTGCGGAGAGCTTCTGGTAGGCCTCCAGACGCAGCCGCTCACTGTCGATGTAGCTCTCGGGCAGGCGCGCGTCGATCGGCAGCTCCAGGCGCAGCTCGGTCGGCCCGTCCACCTCGTCGCCGCGGAACGTCGCGACCGCTTCGCCGATCATGCGCAGGTAGAGGTCGAAGCCGACGCCGGCGATGTGGCCGGCCTGCTCGGCGCCCAGGAGATTTCCGGCACCGCGCAGCTCGAGGTCCTTCAGGGCGACCTGCATGCCGCTGCCGAGGTCGTTGTTGACGGCGATCGTCTCCAGCCGGTCGGCGGCTGTCTCCGACAGCGGCTTCATCTCGTCGTAGAGGAAGTAGGCGTACGCACGCTCCCGGCCCCGGCCGACGCGCCCGCGCAGCTGGTGGAGCTGGCTGAGGCCGTACTTGTCGGCGCGGTCGATGATGATCGTGTTGGCGTTGGAGATGTCCAGCCCGGTCTCGATGATGGTCGTCGAGACGAGCACGTCGAAACGCCGCTCCCAGAATCCGTCCACGACCTCTTCGAGTGCGTGCTCTCCCATCTGACCGTGGGCGACGGCGATCCGCGCCTCGGGTACCAGCTCGGCGAGCTGGGCGGCGACGCGTTGAATCGACTGCACGCGATTGTGGACGTAGAAGATCTGCCCCTCGCGCAACAGCTCCCGGCGGATCGCCGCGGCGATCTGCTTGTCGCTGCGGGGCCCGACGTACGAGAGGATCGGATGCCGGTCCTCGGGCGGAGTCTGCAGCGTCGACATCTCGCGGATACCGGTGACGGCCATCTCGAGCGTGCGCGGGATGGGGGTCGCGCTCATCGCGAGGATGTCGACGTTCGTCTTCAGCTTCTTCAGCGCATCCTTGTGCTCGACGCCGAACCGCTGCTCCTCGTCGATGATCATGAGCCCGAGGTCCTTGAAGGCGACCTTCTCGGTGAGGATGCGGTGGGTGCCGATGACCATGTCGACGCTGCCCTCGAGGAGCCCTGCGACGATCTCGCGTGCCTCCTTGTCGGACTGGAACCGCGAGAGCGGACGCACCTTCACCGGAAAGCCCGCGAACCGCTCGGTGAACGTGTCGAGGTGCTGTTTGACCAGCAGTGTCGTGGGGACCAGCATCGCGACCTGCTTGCCGTCCTGGATCGCCTTGAACGCGGCCCGCACGGCGACCTCGGTCTTACCGAAGCCGACATCGCCCGAGAGGAGACGGTCCATCGGGATCGGCCGCTCCATGTCGGCCTTGATCTCCTCGATGGTCTGCAGCTGGTCGGGAGTCTCGGCGAAGGGGAACGCCTCCTCCAGCTCGCGCTGCCACGGGGTGTCGGGACCGAAGGCGTAGCCCTTCGCGGCCATCCGCGCCGAGTAGAGCTTGACCAGCTCGACGGCGATGTCGCGCACGGCCTTGCGCGCCTTGCCCTTGGCCGCCGCCCAGTCACTGCCGCCCATCTTGGAGAGCGTCGGCGCCTCACCCCCGACATACTTGCTCAACAGGTCGAGCTGGTCGGTGGGCACGAACAGCTTGTCGCCCGGATGGCCGCGTTTGGTGGGCGCGTACTCGAGCACGAGATACTCGCGCGTGGTCTTGACGGCATGGCGACCGCCGCTGGACACCTCGCGCTGGACGAGCTCGACGAAGCGGCCGATGCCGTGCGTGGAGTGCACGACGATGTCGCCCGCCTTCAGCTGCAACGGGTCGACGACGTTGCGACGCCGTGAGGCGAGCTTCTTGACGACGCGGCTGTCGGCGCCGATCGTCCGACCGTAGAACTCGGCCTCGGTGAGCACGGCCAGCCGGGCCTCGGGCTGCTCGAAGCCGCTCTCCAAGGCTCCGACGACTGCGACGGCGACGCCCGGTTCCGGGGCGTCCTGGAGGCCGTCGACGCTGCGGGCGGCGATGCCGCGTTCGGCGAGCACGTCTCGAGCGCGATCGACGAGTCCCACCCCCGAGGCCGCGATGACGACACGCCACCGCTCGGCGAGCAGCTGCGCGACGTGTGCCGTCGCACCGTCGACGTTGCCCTGGAAGGACGGCACCGCCGAGCCGGGAACACGGACGACATCGCTGCGAGGTGCCGAGGCGAGACCGGCGAGGTCGGCCGCGGCATCCGCCTCACCCGAATCGAAGCCGCTGAGCGTCCACCACACGCCGGAGCGGGCCGATGTCGCGGCCTGCAACTCCGGCAGGGTCAGGAAGTCGCCGGAGCCCAGGTCGACGGGGGTGTCGGCGCCGGCGACGGCGGCGCTCCACGCGGCCTCCAGGAACTCCCGGTTGGTCTCCCCGAGCGTCATGGCGCGGCCGACGGCGCGCTCCGGATCGACGAGAGCGACCGCGGCGCCGGTGGGCAGGTAGTCGATGAGCGGCACCACAGCGTCGGCGAGCGCCGGCAGCAGAGACTCCATGCCCTCCACCGGAATGCCCTCGCTCATCTTCTCGAGCATGGTGCGCAGGCCCGGGAAGCGGTCGCGCAGCGCGGCCGCGCGCTCACGGACCTCAGGGCTCAGCAGCAGCTCACGGCTGGGCAGAAGGGTGATGTCCTTCACCTCTCCGGGCAGAGAGCGCTGATCGGCGACCGAGAACGCGCGGATCTGATCCACCTCGTCGCCGAAGAATTCGACCCGATAGGGATGGTCGGCGGCCGGCGGAAAGACATCGAGGATGCCGCCGCGCACGGCGAACTCTCCGCGTCGCGACACCATGTCGACCCGGTGGTAGGCAAGCTCCACGAGTCGTCGCGTGACGGCGTCCAGGTCGTGGCCGCGCCCGCCCACGGACAGGGCGATGACGCCGGCGTCGGTGAGCCCGGCCGCGATGGGCTGAAGCGCGCTGCGCACCGAAGCGGTCACGACGAGGGGGCGTCGCCCGTCCCAGCTTGCGACCGTGCGCAGCAGATCCAGGCGGCGTCCGACCGTTTCGGGCGACGGGCTCAGGCGTTCGTGCGGAAGGGTCTCCCAGGCGGGAAAGTGCCGCACCTCGGCATCCGGGATGACGTCGGACAACGCCGCCCCGAGCGCCTCCGCCCGGCGGCCTGTGGGAGCCACGGCCAACAGCACGCCCGGCAGACCCGCGGCGCGCCGACGATCCAGCAGCGCGGCCAGCAGCGGTGCGTCCAGCCCCGGAATCATCGAGAAATCGGCGTCTGACAGCGCGGACTCGACGGATTCGCGGACCACGTCCGCCTGAAGGAGGGCGCGAACGATCCCGGAAACTGTCACCGAACGAGTCTACGGCGCCCCACCGACACGCGCTTCGCCCGCCGGCCCCGCGTGAGGGGTACGCGACGATGAGGCTCCTGCTCTCACCGGGGTTGTCCCTAGGATGAGCTGGTGAGCGAGAACCCGCAGCACGCCCCCGTACCGCCCGCCGTGGCGGGAGCGCCGGGACCGGGCGCCTGGCACGCCGGCGGCTACGTCCAGTCCGTGCCAGGTGCTCCTCCGGTCTATCTGCCGCCGTCCGCGACGACGCCCCCGCCCGCCCCCTCGAAGGCTCTGGGCACGATCGCGTTGATCGCCGCCGTCTGCGCCGTCGCTGTGGCGTCGGCGCTCAGCGCGACCACGAGCTTCGCCGCCGCGACGGGCGCCGTCGCCCGCGCTGACCTGACATCCACCCGGTCCCTCGAACATCTCTCGGACGATCAGACCCTCGCCCTGCTGAGTCCCGTGCGCGGTCTCGTACTGTGGGCCGAGATCGGGTTCTGGGCGGGAACCGCCCTCGGTGTCTGGGCCCTGATACAGGGAATCGTCGCGATCGCGAGCCGTCGGGGACGGGGGCAGGGCGTCGGCGCCGTCATCGTCGCGGCGACGGGGCCGATCGTCTACGCCGTCGCGGTCACGCTCGCCGTTCTCGCCGGCGTGGTCGCGGCAATCCCGACGTACTCCTGACCCCTCCGCACGCGTCGGCAGGCGGAACCGTCCGCGACCTCAGGCGCGCGGCGCGTGATGCTTCTGCTGCGCCGCGAGCAACCCCTCCCCGACGAGCAGCTCGACCGCATCGGCAGCGTCCGAGATCAGCAGCGCCAGCGAGGTCCGCTCGGTCGATGAGAACGGATCGAGAACCCAGTCCGCAGGATCCTGCCGTCCCGGGGGGCGGCCGATACCCACCCGCACGCGCGGGAAGTCCGGGGTGCCGAGGGCCTTGGCGACATCGCGGATGCCGTTGTGGCCGCCGTGGCCGCCGCCGGTCTTGAGCTTGATGGTGTCGAACGGGATGTCGAGCTCGTCGTGGACGAGCACGATGCGTTCGGCGGGCACGTCGTAGAAACGCGCGAGCTGCGACACGGGCCCGCCCGACACGTTCATGTAGGAGTTGGGGGTCGCCAGCACGAGCTTCGCACCCCCCGGACGCAACCAGCTCTCCGCGACACGCGCGTTCGCCTTGTGCGCACGCAACGTCTCCCCCCGCCGTGACGCGAGCTCGCCGATCACCATCTGCCCCACGTTGTGACGCGTGTTCTCGTAACGGACACCGGGGTTGCCCAGGCCCACCACCAGCCACGTTTCGGCCATGCTCACATCCTCACCGGTCGATCCACGACGAAGCCCGCCCCACCAGTATCGGCGGCGACGGGCTTCGTTCATGATGCGTCGATTACTCGGCAGCTTCTTCCGACTGCTCCTCGGCGACGGCCTCGTCGGCCGCCTCGATCTCATCGGCCTCGGCCGTGGCCGGCGCGGAGATCGCGACGATGAGGGTCTCGCGGTCGGTGACCAGCACCGCACCGCGCGGCAGCTTCAGGTCGGCGGCCGTGATGTGCGTGCCCTCCTCGAGTCCGTCGACGTCGACCTCGACGTTCTCGGGGATGTGCGTGGCCTCGACCTCGAGCGACACGGTCGTGTTGTCGAGGTTGACGATCGTGCCGGCGAAGGGCTCGCCGACGACGACGACGGGAACGTCGACCTGAACCTTCTCGCCCTTCTTCACGACGAGCAGGTCGATGTGCTCGATGATCTGCTGCACGGGGTCCTTCTGCACGTCCTTGACCAGCGTGAGCTGCTGTGCGCCGGCGATCTCCAGCTCGAGCACGACGTTGGCGCGACGCACGAGCAGCGCGACCTGGTGGCCGGGCAGCGCGACGTGCACCGGGTCGGTGCCGTGGCCGTAGATGACGGCGGGGATCTTGCCTGCGGCGCGCAGACGGCGGGCGAAGCCCTTGCCGAAGTTCTCGCGAACCTCGGCGATGACCTTGGTGTCGGTCTCGGTCGACATGATGATTCTCCTTGCGGGCTTCTCGCCCTGGTCTGGGTCTGGGTCTCGACTCGAACGTGGTCACGTGAGGAGAGCCCGCCCGGACTGTCCGTCCGCGCCGCGTGGGCCCGCATCACCGCGTCGATCACGGATGCCGATACGCGAACACACGGCATCCCTCGCCGAGGGAGGACTCCACTCTACCAGCGACGCCGCTACGATGGAGACGGTGCCCGCACGGGTGCCCTCGCGCGGCCGAGGCCCCGCTCACTCGTCTCTCACTCCGGAGGAACCCATGGACTACGGCTGGATGTCGCACGCACTCCTGTGGATCATCGGCCTGATGTCGGTGGGATCGGCCGTCGCCGTCGTCGGAGCACTCTTCACGCTCGGCCGCTCCGGCTACCGCAAGGACTGATCCGCTCCCGCCGCGGCCGGCATCCGCGACGCGGCGTCGAGATCACCGCGCCGTGAGCAGATCGGCGATCCGATCCACGACGACCTGCAGATCGGCCCCCGTGGCAACGCGGAAGCCTGCCTCGTCCTCAGTCAAAGGCTCGCCGACACTGTCTCGGCCGACGAGTTCGACGAACACGACGTCGCGCACACGCGCGCGAACGGCGTCTCTGGCCACGCGCGTGAGGGGACCGGTCGTCACGACGACGGCGGCCGCCTCCACGAGCACGAGACGAAGCGCGTCCAGCCAGATCTCGGCGTCCGACGGAATCGGCATCGACTCACCGCGCCGGCGCCGGCGCCGCGGGGGCGGTCGCAACTCGTCGCCGTCGATGTAGCGGGCGCGCAGTCGGGCGGCGAGCGCTGCTCCGGTGAGCTCGACCGCGGCGTCCGACGAACCCATCAGCACGACCCGCGCCATCTTCACCTCCGCTGCCCCGTCGGGACCGACCGCTCGAACCCGCGATGCGAGCGTACCTCGCCTGCGCGTCGCCGCCCGCGTCCGCTATCGCCGGTCGGCCCGGTCGAGAGCGGTGCGCGCGCGAGCGGCGACCTCGATGATGCCCCCGATGTTCTCGACGGCGACCCCGTCCTCGTCCGCACCGAGGTGCTCGAGCGTCGCCAGCTGGGACTCCAGGAGGGCCACCGGCATGAAGTGCTGCCGCGAGCGCATCCGGCGGTCGAGCTCTTCGCGCGACACGACGAGCTCGACGAAGCGGGCATCGGGCGCGGCCGTGCGGATGCGATCGCGATAGCGACGCGCGAGAGCGGAACAGGCCATGACCAGTCCGGGCGACGAGGCCAGGCGCTGCCCGACGACGTCGAGCCAGGGACGGCGGTCGTCGTCATCGAGCGGCACGCCCGACTCCATTTTGGCGACGTTCTGCGCGGGGTGCAGGTCGTCGGCATCCACGAAGTCGACGCCGAAGTCGACGGCCAGCGCGGCCCCGACGGCGGTCTTGCCCGAGCCGCTCGGACCCATCACGACGATGCGCGGTGCACGGGAGGCCATGCTCACTGCCCTGCCTCTCGCGCGGACGCCATGGCTACGATCACCTTGGCGCTGGATGCCGAGTCGCGAGCGGTCTCGAACGCCGCCTCGGCATTCGAGGGCGCGAACTCGTGCGTGATGACGCTCTCTACGCCGGGCTGCGCATCCAGCAGAGCGATCGCCTCTTCCATCTCGTCGAGAAAACGGAAGGCACCGGTGAGCGTCACCTCCTTGGCGACCACGGGGGCAAGGTTGATCGGACGGGGCTCGTTCGGCAGCATCCCGATCTGCACGACGACGCCGCGCCGACGCACAGCGCAGACGGCAGTGTTGACCGCGGCCGCCGCGCCCGAGCACTCGAGCACCACGTCGTAGGCCTCCACGGGAACATCGTCGCTGCCGGCACGCCAGGTGCGATCGGCCCCCAGCGCGGCGGCGCGATCGAGCGCTTCGGGCAGCAGGTCGCTGACGTCGACGACGGCCGCGCCACGCGCGCGGGCAGCGACCACGGCGAGCAGTCCGATCGGCCCGGCCCCGCACACCAGCACGCGGGCCCCCTGGAGATCACCGGCGCGACCGACGCCGTGCAGCGCCACCGCGAGCGGCTCCGCCAGCGTCGCACGCCGCACCGGGAGGGTGTCCGGCAGGACGCGCACCATCGCCGCGTCGACCACGAGGTCGTCGACCATCGCCCCCTGCGTGTGCGGGGTGGTCGAGGCGCTGCCGAGGTATGAGCCGCCGGGCCACAGGTGCGGCGCCTGTGCGATGCCGGGCAGGGACGTTCCGAAACGTGCCGGGTGCACCGTGACGGGCGTGCCGGGCGGCCAGGTTCCCGAGGGATCGTGCTCGACCCAGCCGGCGAGTTCGTGGCCGGGAACCAGAGGTTCGGTCACCACGAACGCTCCGTTCGCCCCGTCGAAGTAGTAGTGCAGGTCAGAGCCGCAGATGCCGACGTAACCGACCCGCAGGCGCACCTGTCCGGGAGCGCACGGCGGCACGCGGACTTCCTCGACCGTCACGTCCTGGCGTCCTCTGATCACGACCGCATCCATGGGTTGCTCCTCTCGATCACACGACCGCGGTCATGCCGCCGTCGACGAACAGATTCTGTCCGCTCACGAAGTCGCTCGCCGCCGAGGCGAGGAAGGTCAAGGGTCCGCGCAGTTCCTCGACACGGCCCCAGCGGCCCGCCGGGGTGCGCTGGGCGACCCAGGCGGTGAAGTCCTCGTCGGCGACCAGCGCCGCATTCATCTCCGTGGCGAAGTAGCCCGGCGACAGGGTGTTCACCTGGATGCCGTGGCGCGCCAGATCGGCGGCCATTCCTCGCGACAGCTGCGCGATGCCGCCCTTGCTCGCGGAGTACGGCGCGATCGTCTGTCGCGCCAGGGCCGACTGCACCGACGCGATGTTGATGATCTTTCCCGAGCCGCGCGCGATCATCCCCGGCGCGATGAAGCGGGACACGTAGAACGCGCTGGAGAGGTTCGTGGCGATGACGTCGTCCCAGTCGGTGACGGAGAACTCGGCGAACGGCGCCCGACGCTGGATACCGGCGTTGTTGACGAGGATGTCGGGAACACCGACGCGCGCGATGAGCTCTGTGATCGCGGCGTCGACGGCCGCGGCATCCGTCACGTCGAAGACGACCGTCTCGGGAAGGCTTCCCGTCTGCGCGGCCAGCAGGGCGGCGCTTTCCGCCACGCCCTCGCTGCTGCGGCCGTGGACGATCACGCGCGCTCCGGCCTCGGCGAGCCCCGTCGCAAGGCTCTGTCCGAGCCCGCGCGAGGATCCCGTGACGAGGGCTGTGCGTCCGCTGAGGTCGAACAGATCAGACAAGGGACACCGCCCCGAAGATGACGAGCACGAAGGCGAAGCCCACGACCGACTCGAGTGCCTGCTGCACCGTCCACGTCTTCAGCGTGGTCTTCACGTCCATGCCCATGAGCCGACCGACGAGCCAGAAGCCCGAGTCGTTGACATGACCGGCGAACACGGAGCCTGCGGCGGTGGCGAGAACGACGCATGCCACCTGCAGGGGGCTGAAGTCGGCGGCGAGGACCGCGGGCGAGACCAGGCCCGCCGCCGTGACCAGCGCGACCGTTGCCGATCCCTGGGCCACGCGCAGCACGACGGCGATGAGGTAGGCGGCGAAGATCACGGGGATGCCGAGGGAGGAGAGCGAGTCCGAAAGCGCCGAGCCGATGCCCGAGGCCCGCAGCACGCCGCCGAACATGCCGCCCGCGCCCGTGATGAGCACGACCGAGCAGATCGGCCCGAGGGCGGAGTCGACGATCTTCTCGAGTGCGGTCCCGTGCACGCCGCGGCGGGTGCCGAGCACGAACAGCGCGATGAGCACGGAGATGAGCAGAGCGATCTGGCTCGTGCCGATCAGACGCAGCGCCTGCACCCAGACGAGCGAGCCCTCGACGACGCCGGCTGACACCAGTGCCGAGATCCCGGTATTGAGCAGGATCAGCACGAGCGGGATGGCGAGCACGCCGATGACCGTGCCGGCCTTGGGCGGGTTGACCGGGTCGACGTCGCGGCCTCCGAAGAGGTCGACGATCGCCAGAGGAATGCGCTTGTCCGTGAACTTCGCCCACAGGTAGCCCGTGAGGTACCAGGTGGGCAGCGCCACGACGAGTCCGATGACGAGCACGAGACCGAGGTTCGCCCCGTACGTCTCGCTCGCGGTGATAGGCCCGGGGTGCGGCGGCACGAAGACGTGCATCACCGAGAATGCGGCGGCGGCACTGATGCCGTACAGGAGCATGTGCTTGCCGCCGATGCGCCGTCCGACGGCGAAGATCACCGGGAGCATCACGATCAGACCGGCGTCGAAGAACATCGGGAAGCCCATGATGAGCGACGCAACGCCGAGCGCGAAGGCTGCCCGCTTCTCACCGAAGACGGACACCATCTTCTCGGCCAGCACACGAGCGCCGCCCGAGGTTTCCACGAGCGCCCCCAGCATCGCCCCGAGCCCGACCAGCAGGGCGACGGCGCCGACGGTGCCGCTGAAGCTGTCGATGAGGACCTTGCCGACACCGTCGATCGGGATGCCGGTCGCCAGCGCCGTCAGCAGAGAGACGAGCACGAGCACGAGGAAGGCGTGCATCCGCGCCCAGATGATGAGGATCAGGATGAGCGCGATGGCGCCGGCTGCGATGAGCAGCAGAGGGACGGCGCCGAGCGTCTGCGTCCAATCTTGCATGGGAGCTTCTCCGATGAATCGTCCATGTGCCGGGGTCGTTCCCGGCCGCGGGACCACCGTTTCACAAAAGTAGTACTTATCGCAAGCGAATAGTCGTACTTTTCTCGCGCGTACCCGGCGGGAGGCGCCGCCTCCCGGTAGCGTGTCCCGTGACAGAAGGACGCCGATGCCCACCACCGCCCCGACCGCGTCGCACGCGCACATCGTCGAGACCCTCGGCCGCCGGATCGCCGGCGGCACGCTCGCACCCGGGGCCGGAATGACGGTCGCCGCACTCGAGCAGGAGTTCTCCGCCTCTCGCACCGTCGTGCGCGAAGCGGTGCGCGTGCTCGAAGCCCACGGCCTGCTCCGGTCTCGACGCCGGGTGGGACTCGTCGTGCGCCCGCGCGAAGAGTGGGACAGCCTCGACGCCACCGTCATCGAGTGGAGCCTGGACGGTCCGCGTCGCCACGACGTGCTCCGAGAGCTGACCGAGCTGCGCGCCGCCGTGGAACCCGTCGCGGCGCGCCTGGCGGCCGAGCGGGCCGACGACACCGCACGCGAGCTCCTGCTGACGTGGGCCACGCGGTTGAACGAGCTCGGCGCACAGGGGCTCGGCGACTCCGAGGAGTACCTCGAGGCGGATATCGCCTACCACTCGCTTCTGCTGCGCGCCGGCGGCAATCCCCTCTTCGGCAAGCTGAGCGAGCCGATCGCCGAGATCCTCCGCGGTCGGGCGGTGCGCGGCCTCACGCCGAGCCTGCCGCGCGTGGGCACACTGGAAGCGCACGTCGCGACCGCGCAGGCGATCGTCGAGCGCGACGGCGCGGGCGCCGAGGCCTCGGCACGCGAGCACCTGACGCTCGTGTCCGGCGAAGTCGCCCACCTCTGAGGCGCGGGCAGCATCATCAGGATGTGGGCGTGGTCAGCCTCACATCACCGACGATCACCTCGACGCGCTGACCCGGCTCGATCGGAGCGGCGCTGAACGGCGCTCCGGTCATGACGACGTCGCCCGGGCCGAGCGTCGTCCACGACGCGACGTAGGCCAGACACTCGCGAATGGAGACGGGCAGGGCCCCGGCATCCGTCTGCGCCACGACCGCACCGTCGATCTCGAGGCGCAGGGCGACGTGGTCGATGTCGGCCCGCGTATCGATCCACGGCCCGAGCGGCGTGTAGCCGACCCCCGACTTCGATTCGAAGTTGCGGACGTCGATCGCCGCTCGATCGGGACTGGAGAGATCGTTGACCGCGGTCACGCCGCGCACGAACCGGTCGGCCGTCGCCGCCGTCAGAGCCGTGCAGTCGCGACCGATCACGACGGCGATCTCCCCCTCGGCCACGCTCCGGCCGGCATCGCGGCGCAACCGCACGCAGCGCCCCGACGGGACGATCGTGCGCGGACTCTTCAACCAGGCTTGAACCGGAGTCGGATGACGCGGCCCGTTCTGTGCGATGCCGATGAGCACGACAGGCGCCACCGGGGCGATCAGCTCGGCGTCGGGACGCGGGCCGGCGATGTCGTGCCCACCACACGCGATGTCGTCGCCGTCATCGGGCAACGAGATCGGCACCGGCCCGTCGGGGCTCCACCGCACGTCCACAGCCATCCCGTCGACGAACGCCCGCCCGATCAGCACGACAGCGCTCCGCCTTCGTCGGCGCGCATCACCAGCGCACCGTCCGGATGGTCACCGTCGTCGACGCCACGCCCTCGCCGGCCTCGTCTCGCGACACCTTCACCGCGTCATCGGTGCGCGTGAGGTCGCGCCGGAGAGTCTCCGGCACAAGGAAGGTGGCCGCCGTCGTGATCAGGGCGAGCGTGGCCATGTAGATGCCGAGCAGCACCCAGTTGCCGCCGCTCACGGCGATGAGGTACGCCCCGAGCACGCCCGCCAGCCCACCCGCCAGCACCGCCGACAGCTCGCGGGCCATGGCCACCCCGAGGTAGCGATGGCGGTTGCCGAACATCTCCGGCAGCAGGGCGCACTGCGGTCCGAGCATCACGTTCACCCCGAACCCGATGCCGATCGCGATCACCGCGATGGCGATCGCGTAGTCGCCGAGCGTCAGCAGCCACCACGCGGGGAACGAGTACACCAGCAGGAACAGCGCGCCCATCCGGTAGACCGTGCGACGCCCCCAGCGATCCGACAGGGCACCCGACAGGGGCACCGTGAAGATTCCCAGCAGCGAGCCGAGGGTGACGCCCCACGTGAGCAGGCTCTTGTCGGCGCCGGATCCGGCAACGGCGACGAAGAAGGTCAGCGCGAGCGTGTTCAGCATGTAAGAGCCGCCGTTCTCGGCCATGCGCAAACCGATGCCGACGATGACACCCGGCAGTCCATGACCGAAGATCTCGCGAACCGGTCGATCACTGATCTGCTCGTGCTTCTCGAGTTCCACGAACGTCGGCGTCTCGCGCAGGCGCATGCGGATGAACAGCGCGACCAGGATGAGGGCGAACGAGCACAGGAACGGAACGCGCCATCCCCAGGAGAGCAGCTGATCCTCCGGCAGGAGCGTGATCAGGCTGAAGACCACGGCGGCGAGGAGAGTGCCCGCCTGGATGCCGATGAACGGCAGTGCGGAGAAGAAGCCGCGTCGGCGCACGGGGGCGTATTCCGCCATCAGCACCGTGGCGCCCGCCTGCTCGGCTCCGGCGCCGAAGCCCTGCAGCAGGCGCATGAGCACCAGCAGCGCGGGTGCCCAGAGCCCGATCTGAGCGTAGGTGGGCAGCAACCCGATCGCGGTCGACGCGCCACCCATGAGGAGGATCGTGATGACGAGCACCCACTTGCGTCCGAGACGGTCGCCGAGCACCCCGAAGAACAGGCCGCCGAACGGGCGGGCCACGAAGCCCACGCCGAACGTGGCGAAGGCCGCGACGGTCGCCATCGCCGGATCGTCCTGCGAGAAGAACAGCACGTTGAAGATGAGCGCCGTGGACAGTCCGTACAGCGCGAAATCGAAGTACTCCAAAGCACTGCCGATGCTGGAGGCGAGGGTTGCCCGACGCAGGTTCGCCGCGTATTCGGGGTCGTCCGAGGTGGTGTCCACCGGGGGTAGAAGGTCTGTCACTGCCATCTCCTTTGATCGGCACGGCACGGCCGCATGTGCGATCACAGTATCAACCCAGTGAACTATGTTCAATATATTGGATTCGGGCGTTCCGAACCCGGCTGCGACACCTCACGCCGTCGGCGATCGGTCGCGACACTCACTCCCGACGGGCGGCCGCGCTGAACGGATTCGTGAGCTGGCGCGCAGCGTCGTTGAGCGCGGCCGCCACCTCCGCGATCCGGCGCTCGTCGGCCTCACCCGCGGGCAGCCCCACTCCCAGGGCCAGCTGCGGATCGCCGGGCGCCCAGCCCTCCAACGGCACGGCCACCCCGACGATTCCGGGCAGCGACTCCTCGGCATCCAGAGCCCAGCCGCGCTCGCGCACGTCCGCGAGGCGCCGCAGCAGCCCGCTGAGCTCACGACCCGCCGTGTCGGCGGCGGACGGCGAGGCGGCATCGGTGCCCACGAGCGCGGTGACCTCGGCATCCGAGAGCGTGGACAGCATCGCCCGCCCGGTCGCACTCAACGCCGCCGGAAGGCGGGAGCCGAGCGGCGTGCCGATCCGCACCGCACGCGACCCCTCGTGCCGGGCGATGTAGAGCGCATCGGCCCCGTCGAGGATCGCCACCTGCACGAGCTCGCCCGCGAGGATCGGCGACGCATCGCACACGCCGTAGAACTCGCGCACCTGGTTGAACTGCGCGGCGAAGGCTCCCCCGAGCTCTGCCGTGCGCAGGCCGAGGCGATAGCCCTGCGCACCCCGCTCGATCATGCGAGCCGCCTCCAGCGCCAGGCACAGGTTCGCGGTCGAGGACTTGGCCAGACCCAGCGCCGCCGCGATCTCGGTCAGCGTGAGCGGCCGCCTCGCCTCCGCGAGGAGTTCGAGCAGTCGGATGCCGCGAGTGACGGCGGGGGCCGGGTCGCGTGTGGCGCGGTCGTCGAGGTCGTCGGTCATGATCCTCCTTCACGACGCACGCGGCCGTGCGCCGATGTCAGTAGAACTCGACCGTATCGACAACAGCGTGCAACGCGGCGCCATCGAGCAGTCGCGTCGCGTCGGCGGCGAACCGCCGCGCGATCCGCTCTTCCTCCCGGCCGTCGAGGGCTGCCGTGTGCGGACTCACCAGGACGCGGGGATGCGACCACAGCGGCGAGTCCTGCGCGAGCGGCTCCACCTCGAAGACGTCCAGCGCGGCGAAGGAGACGGTGCCGTCGTCGAGAGCCCGCAGCAGTGCCGCCTCGTCGATGACGCTGCCGCGTCCGACGCTGGCGAGGATCAGGCCCGGACGCGCCCTCGACAGCAGGGCCGCGCCGATGAGGTGGTGCGTCTGCGTCGTGCCCGGCAGCGTCACCACGACCGCATCCACCTCGGCGATCACGGACGGCAGTTCCTCGAGAGGGACGAGGCGGTCCACGGCCTCGACCGGTTCCCCCGAACGCGTCGTGCCCCACACCGTCGCGCCGAGAGCGGCGAACCGCCGCGCGCATGCCGACCCGATGCCGCCGAGCCCGACGATCAGCACCGTCATCTCGTCGAGCTGGCGCATCTGCCACCGCAGGGGCCACGTGCGGGAGTCCTGGTCGGCGCGCAGACGCGGCAGGTCCTTTGCACCGGCGAGCACGCCGAACACCGCGAACTCGGCGAGCGCTCCCCCGTGGACGCCGGCGGTGGTCGAGAAGACGATGCGCCGCAGCGCCTCGGGCGCAAGCGCCGCTTCCCGCACCTGCGCGCCGCCACCGGCCGCCGTGGTCATGACCCACCGCAGCCGCGGATTGGCCGCGACCGTGCGTGCGAGCGCCGCCGGATCGACATCCGGGATGCCGAACAAGGCGTCGGCCGAGTCGACCAGTTCGTCGAAGCGGCGCTGCTGGGCGGGCGTGCGCCGGAACGCGGGGTCGCCGGACCAGTCGGCGGCGCCGCGCATGGGCGGAAGCAGCTCGGGCTCCCGAACCATCTGGACGCGCGGCTCCAGCTGCTCGATCAGTCGGCACAGGTCCTCCCGCAGCGGTACGGCAGCGACGGCCCGCAGTGTGCGGACGGCGTGATCCGACATTCGTTTCCCTCCATCGGGTGGACGTGGTCGGCGACTACTCTACCGCACGTCCACTTTACTGAAACCTGTTCATCCTGTTGAATTCTATCTACAGTGTCGTCATGACATCGCCTCTTGCGGCCGAGGACGTCCGCCTCGGAATGATCGGCACCGGCGCCATGGGCACGGCGATGGCTCACCATCTCATCCGCGCCCGCGGGCGTCTCGCGATCTGGTCGCGGATGCCGCGGCCCGATCTCGTCGAGCTCGGCGCGAGTCCCGTGGACACCCCCGGCGAACTGGCTGCGCACAGCGACGCCGTGCTCGTCATGCTCCCCGACCTCCCCGACCTCGAGAGGATCCTCGACGGCGATGACGGCCTGCTCGCCGGCGCCGAGGACCTGCTCCTGCTGATCGGGTCGACCTCGTCACCCACGGGCGTGCGCGCGATGGCCGAACGACTCGGCCGGCAGAGCAGCGGTCGTGTGCGGGTCGTGGACTGCCCGGTTTCGGGGGCGTCGACGGGGCGAGCGCGGGGACGCTGTCGATCATGCTTGGCGGAGCGGATGCCGACGCCGCGCTGGCCGCGCAAATCCTCTCCCCCTGCGGCACTGCCGTCCACCTCGGCCCGCTCGGTGCCGGAGAGGTGGCGAAGGCCTGCAATCAGCTCGTCGTGGCCGCGACCATCGTCGCCCTCGGGGAGGCCACCGAACTGGCCACACGCTCGGGGCTCGACCTCGACGCCCTGTGGTTACTGCTGGCGGGCGGCTATGCGGGCTCGAACCTGCTGTCCAGCCGCAAGGACCGCCTCGTCGCCGGTGACGACAGCCCGTCGGGGGCCGCCGCCTACATGGTGAAGGATCTGGGCTTCGCCGCCGACGTCGCGGCATCCACACACACCACGACCGCCCTGTTGCCCGCGTTGCGCACGGTCTTCGACGAGATCCTCACTGCGGGTCTCGGCGACCGTGACATCTCGGTCACACGGCGACTGACGGCGCGGCGTCATCCGACGCCCGCCACACCCGGGGCGGACTACGCTGAGAACGGAATCCCCGACCGACCCTGAGGAGTTCGACGTGCCCGAACAGACCGCTGCCGAGACCACAACGCCCGTGTCGCCCACGGCCAACATCGGAGTCGTCGGACTCGCGGTGATGGGCTCGAACCTGGCCCGCAATCTGGCGTCGCGCGAGGGCAACACCGTCGCGGTGTACAACCGTTCGCGCTCGAAGACCGACGAGCTCGTCGCGGAGCACCCCGAGGCCGGCTTCGTCCCCGCCTTCTCCTACGAGGAGTTCGCCGCCAGCCTGCAGAAGCCGCGCACGGCACTCATCATGGTCAAGGCCGGCGGCCCCACCGACGCCGTCATCGATGAGCTCATGAACGTCTTCGAGCCCGGCGACATCATCATCGACGGCGGAAACGCGCTGTTCACGGACACCATCCGTCGCGAGAAGGCCGTGCGAGAGCGCGGCTTCAATTTCGTGGGAATGGGTGTCTCCGGCGGTGAGGAGGGCGCGCTCCTCGGCCCGTCGCTCATGCCCGGCGGCCCCGACGAGGCCTGGGTCACGCTCGGTCCCATCCTGCGCTCGATCGCAGCGGTCGCCGAAGGCGAGCCCTGCGTCACCCACATCGGACACGACGGTGCCGGCCACTTCGTGAAGATGGTGCACAACGGCATCGAGTACGCCGACATGCAGCTGATCGCGGAGGCTTACGACCTCATCCGTCGCGCCACGGGCACGTCGCCCGCCGAGATCGCCGATGTCTTCGCCGAGTGGAACACGGGCGAGCTGGAGAGCTATCTGATCGAGATCACCGCCGAGGTGCTGCGCCAGGTCGACGCCGAGACCGGCACGCCGCTGGTCGATGTCATCCTCGACCAGGCCGGCGCGAAGGGCACCGGAGGGTGGACCGTGCAGACCGCGATCGACCTGGGAGTTCCCGTCTCGGGCATCGCCGAGGCCGTTTTCGCCCGATCGCTGTCGAGCCACCCCGAACAGCGTTCCATCTCCGGCGCACTGCCGGGTCCCGACGACTCGACCGGCGAGCACCTCACCGGCGCCGACGCGGACGCCTTCATCGAGCAGGTGCGGCTGGCCCTCTACGCGTCGAAGATCGTCGCGTACTCGCAGGGATTCGACGAGATCCGCGCCGGCGCCGCGCACTACGATTGGTCGATCGACCTCGGCGCGGTCAGCAAGATCTGGCGCGCCGGCTGCATCATCCGCGCCCAGTTCCTCAACCGGATCGCCGACGCGTACGAAGCCGAGCCGGACCTTGCCGTTCTGCTGACGGCGCCGTACTTCGTCGACGCGCTGACGCGCGCACAGGACGCGTGGCGCAACATCGTCGCGCTGGCTGCCGCCGCCGGCATCCCCGCTCCCGCCTTCTCGTCGTCGCTGGCGTACTACGACGGACTGCGCGCGCGGCGCCTGCCCGCCGCCCTGATCCAGGGCCAGCGCGACTTCTTCGGTGCGCACACCTACAAGCGCATCGACAAGGACGGCACCTTCCACACGCTGTGGTCGGGCGACCGCACCGAGGTCGAGGCCGAAGACACCCACTGACCGCCCGCGGCGCGGCTGAGCAGGGGCGTTTCGACGCGCTCTGCTCAGCCGCGAGTCGAAAGGCCTAGATCCAGTCCTTCTTCTTGAAGACCAGATACAGTCCCGTGCTGACGGCCGCCATGAGCGCGATGGCGAAGGGATACCCCCACGGCCATGACAGTTCGGGCATGTCGTGGAAGTTCATACCGTAGATGCCGGCGACGAGCGTCGGCGCGAAGCCGATGGCGGCCCAGGACGAGATCTTCTTGACCTGATCGTTCTGGCGGATTCAACCGGTCAGCGCAATGAGTGCTGTGAGATGAAGCAGACGCTGATCTCGGGAGGCATTCGTTGCAGGGCAAGCATGGTCATCTCAGTCGTGAGCAGAAGCAGCTCGCGCTCCGTCTCCACTCGAAGGGGTGGCGGCTCATCGATATCGCCCGCGAGATCGGCTGCACGGCCCCGATGGTCGGCCGCATGGCGCGGGAAGGGCGTCACCTCGACGGGAAGCCGTTCGGCTGGGAGCCGCGCGAGGGGCATCTGACGGTCTTCGATCGTGAGGAGATCCTGGTTGGTCTCGCGCGCGGTGACACGTTGACCGCGATCGCGCTCGCCCTGGGACGGGCGGTGTCGACGGTCAGCCGCGAGGTCAAGCGCGGCGGCGGGCGGGAGGGGTACTCGGCGTGGCGGGCGCATGAGGACGCGCGAGAGCAGGCCCGCCGACCGAAGCCGTTCAAGCTTGACGGTGGACGGCTGCTCGAGGTTGTCGCGACGCAGCTGGAGCAACTGTGGTCTCCGCAGGAGATCGCCGCCCGCCTACGGTTGGAGCATCCCGACGACCCGGAGATGCACGTGAGTCACGAGACGATCTACCAGTCCCTGTTCGTGCAGGGACGCGGGCAGTTGCGCCGCGAGCTTGCCCGCTGCCTGCGGTCAGGGCGTGCGGCACGGAAGTCGCGGACCGCGACGGACCGGCGAGGCCGGCTGCCAGGGATGGTGATGATCAGCGAGCGCCCCGCGGAGGTCGAAGACCGCGCCGTGCCGGGGCATTGGGAAGGCGACTTGATCCTCGGTGAGAACAGTCGCAGCGCCGTGGGAACCCTCGTTGAACGCAGCACCCGCCTCACACTTCTGCTGCACCTGCCCGACGGGAAGAGCGCCGACAAGGTGGAGGCCGCAATGCGCGAGGCGATCACCGCGTTGCCGGCGTCGCTGGCGCGGACGATCACCTGGGATCAGGGCGCCGAGATGGCCAAGCATTCCGAGTTCACGACAGCGACCGGCATCCCGATCTACTTCTGCGACCCGCACTCCCCGTGGCAGCGCGGAAGCAACGAGAACACCAACGGACTGCTACGCCAGTACCTGCCGAAGAGCACCGATCTGAGCATCGTCACCCGCGCTGAGCTGACCGCGATCCAGGACTCGCTCAACGGACGACCACGCAAAACGCTCGGCTATCTGACACCATCGGAGAAGTTCACAGAACTCGTTGCGACCACCGGTTGAATCCGCCTCTGCTCGATGCTCGTGCGCGTCATCTCGCTCATCTGGTCGTTGCGTCGCTGGTCGACGATCGTCGCGTGGATCGTCAGCGCATTGTCGAGGGTTTCGCGAAACGACGCCACTCGCGCATCGATGTAGCGGGCACGATCGGCGATCTCCCGATATCCGGGGGCCTCGCCACTCGGCATCCGTGTACTCACGTAGTGCTCCAGGCGGTCCATCATCGCCGGCAGCGGAGCCGTCGCATGGCGCAGGTCGATGACTTCGCGCTGCAGCGCGAAGATGCGACGGGAGACGCCCTCGTCTTCAGCGAAGAGCTGCTCCTCGATCTCGTCGATGTCGTGCTCGATCTCGTCCATGACGGCCCGGTACGCCCGCGTGACGTACTCGAAGGTTCCCCAAAGCACGCCCAGGGGCCCGCGCGCGGCGATGTCGGGATGCTCGTCGAGCAGCGTTCGCAGGCGATCGATGTCGACCGCGCCGTCGCCGGAGATGGCGACGAAGAAGTCGGGGCCGACGAAGAGGTCGACTTCGCGGCACTGCACCGTCTCGGTCGGCTCGTCGTACTGGGAGGGCTGGACGACCACGAACAGGTGGTCGCCGAAGCGCTCGAGCTTCGAACGCTGATGGGTGCGCAGCGCCGTCGCGACGCCGAGCCGCTCCAGCTGGAGCACCTCGGCGAGCGCGTTCACCTCCTCGTCGCTCGGGGAGGTCAGCCCGACCCAGAGCATCCCGCCCCGCCGACGCGCCTCGGCGAGCGCGTCGGCCGGTGCCGCGTCGGTGGGGTGGGCGATGCCGTCGTCGTAGACGACGCACTGGGGCTGAGCCATGAGAGCAACCCTAGGCCCGCTGGGCGGCCCCGCTCCTCATCGCTCTCATGCCGTGATGTCGGTGACGGTGCCCTTGTCGAGCCGCAGCCGGCGACGGGCGCGGCGCGCGACGGCCGAGTCATGGGTGACGACGACGAGGGTCAGCCCCTCGGCGGAGAGACGTTCGAGCACCACGAGGATCTCGTCGCGCATCGACTCATCCAGATTCCCGGTCGGCTCATCCGCCAGCAGCACGCGCGGGCGCTTGGCGATGGCCCGCGCGATCGCCACCCGCTGCTGCTGCCCGCCGGAGAGCTCCCCCGGACGGTGGCTGCCGCGATCGGAGAGGCCGACGTGCGCGAGGGCCTCCTCGACACGGGTGTGACGGTCGGCACTGTCCAGACGCAGCGGTTCCAACCCCATGGCGACGTTCTCTGCCGCGGTGAGCGTGGGAATGAGATTGAAGGCCTGGAACACGAAGCCGATCTCGTGCGCGCGCACCTTCTGCAGGTCCGTCGCGGATGCCGCCGCGAGGTCGGTGTCGCCGAGCAGCACCGTTCCGCTGGTCGGGACGTCGAGCGCGCCGAGCATCTGAAGCAGGGTCGACTTGCCCCCACCCGTGGGACCCTGGATCGTCGCGAACTCTCCTGCCTCGATCTGCAGGTCGACCCCCGTCAAGGCCGTCACCTCCCTGAGCTTCTGACGGTAGGTCTTCGTCACGGACGTCAAGCGATAGGCCGCTCCCGCCGCGGTCGGCGCAGGGGTAGCGATGGTGTCATCGATCACGGTCATGTCGGTCATTCCTTCGAGATGGTGGACGTCAGTGGGGGCCGGGGCGCTCACGAGACCGCCCGTAGTGCTTCTGCGGGGCTGAGACGGGCGGCACGCCAGCCACCGAACACGCCGGCGATCAGTCCGCCGAGGACGGCGAGCACGAGAGCGAGCCCGACGATCCAGAGCGACAGCGGCGCGTGAAGGGCGATCTCGGTTGTCGTCTGCGCCAGCTGACCGCCGAACCCGCTTCCCCCGCCGCGACCACCCCCGCCCGGACCTCGGCCGGCGGTCGCGCCCGCGGAGGCCGACACCGTGGGGGCGATGATGTTGATGATCAGCGCGCCGATGAGGCCGAGCGCCACGCCGATGACACCGCCGATGAGGGCCTGGACCACGGATTCCCCCGCCACCTGGCCGACCACACGCGCGTTGGACCACCCGATGGCCTTCAGCGTGCCCAGCTCACGGGTGCGTCGGGAGATACCCGAGATCGTGAACAGGACCGCGAGAGCGACGGCCACCACGAGGACGATGATCGACAGCCACGTGCCCAGGTTCGTGATCAGCGAGCTCGCGCTGGCGAGCGAGCCCGAGACGGTCGAGGCAAGGTCCGACTGCGAGCTGACGGTCGCCGTGGGGAGGGCGGCCGTGAGCGCGGACTGGATCGCGGCGATGCGATCGCTCGAGCTGGCCTGCACGTACACCGTGGAGACGACGTCGCCCGCGCCGGAGAGCTTCTGTGCGACATCGAGCGGAATGTAGACGTTGGCGGCGGTGTCGGCGGACGAGGACGCGGACGCGACGATCCCGACGATCTGGAACGGCGTCCCCGCCACATCGATGGTGCCGCCCACGGCGAGAGAGGCACTGGCCGCGTAGGTCGCGTCGACCACGGCGACATCCGTACCCGCGTCAGAAGAGGTGAGCGCGCGTCCACCGCTGACGGTGGCAGCCGTCAACGGCCCCGCGGCGGTGGCGCCCGGGTCGACGCCGAGCACGCTGAAGGAATTCACGCCGAAGGAGCCCCCTGGAATCCCCCGCCACCGCCCTCGCCGCCCTGACCGCGGCTGCCCTCGCCCTCTTGCGGCGCGGTCTGCGTGCCGCCCTCCGCGGTGCCGGACTGGCGCTGCGGCAGCGAACCGGTGAAGGTCATGTTCGTGAGGCTGAGAGCAGCGGTCGCCTCGGACACCCCGTCGACGGCGCGCACCGTATCGAGCACCGACGCGTCCAGCGTGCTGCGACCGAACCCGGTGACCAGGCGCGACTGGTTGAGGGTGGTCGTCCCGTCCGCGCCGGTCTGGCCGCCGCCGCCTTCGAAGTCGAAGCGACCACCGCGCGTGTTCGAGCCGGGCTGGGCCTGCGCGCCGGTGACGGTGAGGTCGGTGCCGACGCCGTATACCGAGGCCAGGGCCTCCGACTGGGCGTCGCGCACGCCCGCGGACAGCGCGTTGACCATGATGACCAGCGCGACCGCGACGGCCAGGCCGATCGCCACGATCGTGGTCTGCTTCTTTCGGCCGGACAGCTCACGGCGCAGATACGTCCAATACATCGCGTCTCCTTCTGGCGAGCGAGCCCGGGTGCTCGGTGCGCCGACGCGACGAACGTACGAGCGGTTTCGATGCGCGATCGAAGGGCGACTGAGGAAGTGGCTATGAGCCACTCGGCAGAGCCTGCTGCAATCCACAGCGGGCTCATAGCGCGGCGCATAGGTTCTTCACAGCACCGGCAGCACAATGGAGCCATGACCGCTCTCGCCGCCTCCCCTGTCCTGCACCGCCCAGACGGGTCGGCCCTTCGCGTCCTCGTCGTCGACGACGAGCAGATGCTCACGGACCTGCTCTCGATGGCGCTGCGCATGGAGGGCTGGGAGGTCCGCACGGCGGGGTCGGGATTCGACGCGCTCGCGCAGGCGCGCGAGTTCGATCCCGACGCCATGGTGCTCGACATCATGATGCCCGACCTCGACGGCATGTCGGTGCTGCAGCGACTGCGTCACGCCGGCAACGATGTGCCGGTACTCTTCCTCACGGCGAAGGATGCCGTCGCCGACCGCGTCGCGGGCCTCACCGCCGGCGGCGACGACTACGTCACCAAACCGTTCAGCCTGGAAGAGGTCGTCGCGCGTCTGCGCGGTCTGATGCGCCGCGCCGGCACCGCGACAGCGGGCGGCGCCGACCCCGTCCTGCGCGTCGGTGAGCTGACGCTGAACGAGGACTCCCATGAGGTCATGCGCGGCGACACCGAGATCGAGCTGACGGCGACGGAGTTCGAGCTGTTGCGCTTCCTCATGCGCAACCAGCGTCGCGTCGTGTCGAAGGCCCAGATCCTGGACCGCGTCTGGAACTACGACTTCGGCGGGCGCTCCTCGGTGGTCGAGCTGTACATCTCCTACCTGCGGAAGAAGATCGACGCGGGCCGTGACCCGCTCATCCACACGGTGCGCGGCGTGGGCTACATGATCAAAGCTCCGCAGTGAGCGCAGCGCCTGCGCCGAAAAAGGTCCGACGGCGACCGCAATGGAGCCTGCAGACGCGACTGATCGCGGCCGTCGTCGGCATGGTCACGCTGATTCTGGCGATGATCGGCGTCGCCACCAGCGCGCTTCTCGGCAACATCCTGTCCGGCCAGCTCGACACACAAGTGCGCGATGCGGCAGCCAGTGTCAGCGCGCAACTGCTCTCGCAGAAGGTGGACTTCGGCACCGTGCAGTCCGCGTACACCGTGCTGCAGGAGGCGCGCGTGCGAACTCCCGGAGTGCTGCTGATCGTGAGGTCCGCGAGCGGCTTCGACGGGGCGTACCTCGACGGCAACAGCGTGAAGCCGCTGACGGACGCACAGGTACTCGAGATCGCCAACGCATTCGGCTCCGGTCCCTCCGCGACGGGGACGGTGGACGACATCGGCACCTACCGGCTGTTCACCACCGGCGCCGGTCCCTACGCGATCGCGGTCGGGCTGCCGGTGTCGACCGTGAACACGACCATTGCGCAGATCCTGACGACCGTCGCCCTCGTCACCACCGGAGGGCTGCTGCTGCTGGCGGCCGTCATCGCCGTGGTGATCCGCTACTCCCTTCGGCCGCTTCGGGCCGTCGCCGCCACGGCGACACGCGTCGCTGCGCAGCCGCTGGACTCGGGCGACGTCACCATCTCCGAGCGCGTCCCGGCATCCGAAGCCGATGCGAGCGATGAGATCGGGCGTGTCGGTGCGGCACTGAACACTCTGCTCGACCACATCGACGTGTCACTGGCCGCCCGGCAACGCAACGAGGAACGCATGCGCTCGTTCGTGGCCGACGCCAGCCACGAGCTGCGCACTCCCCTGGCGGCGATCCGCGGCTACTCCGAGCTTTCCCTGCGGTCGCTGCGAACCGTGAACGCCGCCGGCGACGCGGCCACACCGGCCCAGGTCGCGATCAGCGCCGAGCAGTCGGAGCAGAGCCTGGAGCGCATCCAGTCCGCCTCCCTGCGGATGACGGCGCTCGTCGAAGACCTGCTGCTGCTGGCTCGACTCGACGAGGGCAAGGAACTCGTGTACGGCGCCGTCGACCTCACGCGAGTGGTCGTCGACAGTGTCGCCGACGCACAGGTCGCCGGCTCAGGACACGAATGGCAGCTGGATGCCGCCGAAGAACCGGTCGTCGTCGCCGGAGATACGATGCGTCTGCATCAGGTCGTGGCGAACCTGCTCACCAACGCCCGCGTGCACACGCCGGCAGGAACGACGGTCACCGCGAGCGTCGCCGTCGAGGGGGGCGACGCCGTCGTGCGCGTCACCGACAACGGTCCCGGCATCGATCCGGTGGTCGCCGGCGAGCTGTTCGAGAGGTTTGCGCGCGGCGACACCTCCCGCGCACGCCAGACCGGAGGAACCGGCCTGGGCCTGTCGATCGCGAAGGCGATCGTCACCGCGCACCACGGCACGATCTCCGTCAACAGCGAACCGGGACACACCGAGTTCGAGGTACGACTGCCGGCGCGCCCGGCGGCCCCGCACGCGGCCGACGCGCCGGCCTGACCCGGGCTGCGCGCGACCGGGGCCGAGACCGCCCCGACGACCGGGCGCACGCGGCCCCCGCACCACGGGTGCGGTGCCGATCAGTAACCCGAGAAGGCGTCCGTCGTGAGTGTCCGAGCCTTCTCGAGGGCGGGGGCGAGGTCCGCGATGAGACGCGGCGGACCCGACACGTAGGCATGCCGCGACGCGAGATCGGGCACCATCTGCAGCAGTCCCGCGGCATCCAGACGGACGCCCTGCGCCCACGTCCAGTGCCCGGGAAGCGTGTCGGGCTCGGTGCGAGTGAAGACGATCACCGGAATGCGGGCGTGTTCGAGCTCGTCGCGAAACGCGAGCTCTTCGGCATCCGCGGCGACGTAGACGAACACCACGTCACGCTGCTCCCCCGACAGGCGCAGGTGGCGCAGCTGCGAGACGAAGGGCGTGACGCCGATGCCGGCGGCGACCATGAGCACCGGCGCCGACGCGCGCGCCGGCAGGACGAAGTCGCCCCACACGCCGGTCACCGCGAGCTGCTGGCCCGGCTCGACGAGCGCGAGCGCCTTCTTGTAGCTGGACTGCGATCCTTCGCGCAGCGCGATGCGCACCTCCGGCAGCTCCTCCGGGGCCGAGACGATGCTGAACTCCCGGCGCGTGCCACGCGCATCGGGGCGGGGGTGCGGCACCTCGAGCTCGAGATACTGCCCCGCGACGAAACGGAAGCGCCGTTCCGCCCGGAACGACAGCTCGCGCACGGTGGGCGTGAGGGCGACACGTTCCTGGAAGGTGAGGCGCACCGCCGTACGTAGGGCGAAGACGAAGGCGATGAGGTTGCCGACCAGCAGCGCGCGCTCCTGACCGAGACTGACGTCGCCGACGTCGACGGGCCAGCCGGCGAGGACGCCGACCACCGCCGCGACCACGAACTGCTGCCACCGGCGCGGGGGCAGCGTCAGCGGCTCGGAGAGCATGAAAGCGCCGAGGAACAGGAACGGCGACGACCAGAGGATGTTCCAGAACACCGTCCCCGCATCGAGTGCGAGCCCCGCCTGCTGGTACTGCAGCGTGGTGCGCACGAAGGCGACCGCCACCGCGACGACGAGGAAGAGCGCGATGATGCGCACCTTCTCGGTGCGAACGAGCACGACGAGGCCGAGCAGGATGACGGGTCCGGCGAGGAAGGGGGAACCCACCCACCATGCGGACGAGCCCAGGTCCGGCAGCCACACGCTCAACACCGTGAGCACCGTCGCGCCGACCGCAGCGGGATTGAAGATGTGGCGTCCCTGCCAGACCAGCAGGTACTTGGATGCCGAGGCCACCAGTCCCGCGACGGCGATGCCCACGAGCGCCGCCGGCTCCACCGTGGGGCGCAGGACGAACAGCAGGATCAGCACGGTGACGAGCGACGACTCCCACCGCCAGTCCTTGCCGAGCACGCGGTGCGCGATCGCATCGGTCGCGGCACAGACCAACGCGAGCACGAGGAGGGTAACCAGCAGCTCCCACGGCGAGGGTCCGACCGCTCCCGCGAAGGACAGCACGAGAGCGATCGCGGCCAGGACGACGAGCGCGAGAACGACCAGGCGGTACATCGATACGCGACCGAGCACCGCCAGGGTGCGACTCCATGCCGCGGTGAGTGAGCTCATCACAGGAACAACTCTGCCTTACTGTCAGGCGACCACTCCACGCGGCCGTCGGTGATCATACGCACCCACGCCGCGGCGTGAGCGTCGGCGAACGCGGGTCCGCCGTCGAAGAAGAGCGCGGTGGCGGCGGCATCGGCGGTCATGGCGTCGGCAGCGACCACCCACGTCGCGGCGATCGTGCGCACCGGCTCTCCGGTGCGCGCGTCCAGCACGTGATGCAGTCCCCCGCCGTCCGCGGCCGGCCAGGCGCGGCGCTGGATCGCGGACGCGCAGAGCGCGGCATCCGTCACCCGCCACACCCCGATCGCGCGCGTCGGGTCGAAGGGGTGCTCGAGTGCGATCGTCTCGCTGCCGCGCAGAGCGATGTCGCCGCCGGCGTCGACCGTCACCGCACCCTCCACGTGCGCCGCGACGCGACGCAGCACGCGGTCGACGAGGCGCCCTTTGCCGAGCGCTCCGACATCGATCGTCGCCGGCGTGCGCGGGGTGAGCCGATCGCCGCCCCATGTCAGCAGCTGCGACCATCCCGCCGGAGCGGCTTGCGCGCCGTGGTCCACGAGCCCGTACTGGGCGTCGTAGCCACGGCGCGCGAGCGCGTCGCCGATGAGCGGGTTGACGGCTTCGGCCGTGGCCTCGCTCAGCGCGAGGAACAGATCCAGCATCGGCGCCGCGTCGACGGGCGCCGGGATGGATCCTGCCGCCGTCGCGAGCGCGGCGATCTCGGCATCGGGCCGAAATCGCGACCACGCGCGGTCGAACGCGTCGATCAGAACACCGACCTCGGAGCGCACCGTGGCGGACAACTCCACGGCCGTGTCGATGCGCCAGCGCGTGCCGATCGCCTCGAACTCCCAGCGGAAAGCGGGGGGCGTGGACGAGTCGGGCGCGTCGGGCGCGGTCACGCCTTCGCTTCGGTCTTGATCTCTTCGATCGCCTTGTTGAATCCACCGCTGGTCAGCGACGAACCGGCGACGCGCGACACCGAGATGTCCTCGATCTTCTTGCCGACGACCTCGGAGCTGATTCCGCCGATGAACTGGCTCTGATACTGCTTCGACTCGCTCTTGGTCGGATTTCCGCTGACCTGCACGTCGGTGATGACGTCGCCGGCGAGCGTGACCGTCACCGAGATGGTCTCGACCGACTCGGGGGTCGCGTACGAACCGTCGGCCGAGTAGGTGCCGTCCTTGTACACGCTGCCGGAGGCGGCGGCCCCGGTGCTGCCGGTGGCAGGAGCCGAGGACGCCGTCGAGGGGGTGGACTCGTCGGCGGGGGCGGCCGACGGCGACGCGGTGCTCGTCGTGGTGGCCGAGCAGCCCGCGAGGGCGATCATTCCGAACACCGAGGCGGCAGCAGCGCCGGTGCGGACGGAACGGGGTACGGCGGTGGTGCGGATCATGATGGTCCTCCTTCTGTCGTGCCCTGCCGCTTCAGATGCGGGGGGGGGCGCATCGCGGTGGCGCCCCTCCACGCTACTGGGGCCCTTCTGCGCCACCCCCGCGTATCACCTATGCATTCGCATTGAGAACCGTCCTCACCGCGCGGGCACGAATCGCCCGTCGGGCCGGCCTCACACGCGCGCTTCGCGCTCGCGGCGAAGCGCTTTCAGGCCCTCGACCGCGAAGAAGACGCCCACAGAGGCGGCGATCGGCATCAGCCAGCCCACAGCATCCAGGGGCTCGGAGCCGAACAGGTCGTTGAGGAAGGGGACGTAGGTGTAGAGCGCCTGGAGCACGAGCAGGGCCGCCGCCGACCACCAGATCACACGGTTTCCGCGCAGCACGTCGAGCGTCAGGCTCGAGCGGCCGAGGAAGCGACAGTTGAGCAGGAAGGCGAGCTGACCGAAAGCGAGCATGGCGACAGCCTCGGTGCGCGCGACATCGAGATCGACCCCGCGGGCGAGCGCGAGGGCGAACACACCGAGGGTCGCGCCGCCGATGAGCACCGAGACCGCCAGGATGAAGCCGAGCTCACGCATCGAGACGATGGATCCGCCGGTCGGCCGCGGTGGTCGGTTCATGATGCCCCGTTCGGCGGGCTCGTAGGCCAGCGCAAGCGAGAGGGTGATGGCCGTGACCATGTTGACCCACAGCACCTGCACGGGTGTGAGCGGCAGGGTGAGGCCGAAGACGACCGCCACCAGGATCACGAGCGACTGCGCACCGTTGGTCGGCAGCAGGAAGACGACCGACTTGCGGAGATTGTCGTAGATCCGCCGTCCCTCGGCGATCGCGCTGCGGATCGTGGCGAAGTTGTCGTCGGTGAGGACGATCTCGGCGGCCTCCTTCGTGGCCTCGGTTCCCTTGATGCCCATTGCGATGCCGATATCGGCCCGGGTCAGCGCCGGTGCGTCGTTGACGCCGTCGCCGGTCATCGCGACGACCTCGCCGTGGGACTGCAGTGCACGTACGATCCGGATCTTGTGCTCGGGGCTCGTTCGCGCGAAGACGTCGACCCCCTGCACGACGCCCTTCAGCTGCTCCTGGCTCAGCGCTTCGAGCTCGGCACCGGTGAGCACGGGAGCGTCGTCGCTGCTGACCAGACCCATCTCGCGACTGATCGCCATGGCGGTGCCGGCGTGGTCGCCCGTGATCATCTTCACGCGGATGCCGGCGGCGTGGCAGTCCGCGATCGCTTCGATGGCCTCCGGGCGCGGCGGATCCACGATGCCCCACAGCCCGAGGAGTTCGAGGTCGATGAGCTCATCAGCGCTCACGGTGTCGGCGCGCGTCGGCTTGCGCGCCGCGGCCAGCACTCGCAGCCCCTGTCCGCTGAGTTCGTCCACCGCGTTCTCCCAGAACGCGCGGTCCAGCGGCTCGGACCCGTCGGCACCGCGCTGGGTGAGCGCGCGATCGAGCAGACGGTCGGGGGCGCCCTTCACAAGGATTGCCCGGGAGCCGTCGGGGCTCTCGTTCAGGGTCGCCATGAACTTGTGGGCGGAATCGAACGGCACGACACCGATGCGACGCGCTCCCCCGGCATCCGATCCCCCCTTCATGGCGACGACCTTCAACGCCCCCTCGGTCGGCTCGCCGACGAGCGCCCAGCCGAGCGTCCGGGCGCTGTCGACATCGGCCCCCGCCGACACGCGCTCGAGCGAGGCGTCGTTGCAGAGGTCGGCCACGGCCAGCAGCGCCGCCAGGTCTGAGCCGCCGGCCGGCGTGATCTCGCCCGTCGGGTCGTAGCCGAGGCCGGAAACCTCATAGCGTCCGACCGGGGTGAGCATCGTGCGCACCGTCATCTCGTTCTTGGTCAGCGTGCCCGTCTTGTCGGAGCAGACGGTGGTGACCGAGCCGAGCGCCTCGACGGCGGGCAGCTTACGGGTGATCGCGTGACGTCGGGCCATCTGCTGCACGCCGATCGCCAGAGTGATCGTCACCAGCGCGGGAAGCCCCTCCGGGATCGCCGCCACGGCGAAACCGATCGTCGCCGAGACGAGGTCGGGCAGGGGCATGTCGTGCAGGTATCGGCCGATGACCATCATGGCCAGCGCCATCCCGAGGATGACGAGGGTGAGCTTCTTGCCGAAAGATGCCAGCTGGATCGTGAGCGGTGTATCGAGCGAGCCCGCCTCCCCGACGAGGGCCTGGATCTTCCCGATCTCGGTCGCCGCGCCCGTTCCGGTGACGATGCCCGCGCCCTGACCGCCGGTGACGATCGTGCCGGAGAATGCCATCGACGCACGGTCTCCCACGCCGGCTCCGTGGGCAACGGGCGCCGGATCCTTGGACGACGGCACCGACTCCCCCGTCAGCGCGGCTTCGTCGATGCGCAACTGCGTCGCCTCGACGAGGCGGACGTCGGCGGGGACCTTGTCGCCGGGCATGAGCCGGACGATGTCACCCGGTACAAGGTCGGCGGCAGGCACCGTGGCCCAGCGACCGTCGCGGAGCACGGTGGCTTCGGGGGAGAGCATGCCGCGGATGCCCGCGAGAGCCTTTTCCGCCTGCCCTTCCTGGACATACCCGATCACCGCGTTGATGATGGCGACGGCCATGATGACCCAGAAATCGAGCCAGTCGCCCATCACGGCCTTGATGGCGGCGGCGGCCAGCAGGATGTAGATCAGAGTGTCGTTGAAGTGGGAGAGGAACCGCAGCCACCCCGGCGTGCGTTTCGGCTCCGGCAGCAGGTTGGGACCGGCGATCTCGAGCCGTTCCGCGACGTCGGCCGCGCTCAAGCCATCGCCGTCGACCCGCAGCGCGCTGCGCAGGTCATCGATCGGTCGAGCATGAGGTGCGGCGACAGTCAGGTCCGCCTCGAGCATCGGAGGGGTCATACCGCGATCCTAGGCACGATGCGGATCCACCCGCAGGCCGGATGACCGGTAATATCTCCGGCCCGTCCTCGGCGTTTCCCTGTCTCAGGCGGCGCCGTCGAACATGCTTGTGACCGACCCGTCCTCGAAGACCTCTTTGATCGCGCGCGCGAGCAGCGGAGCGATGGGCAGAATCGTCAGCCCCGGGAAGCGCTTCTCGTCCGCAAGGGGAATCGTGTCGGTCACGACGACTTCGTCGATCGCGGCATCCTGCAGGCGCTCGGTCGCCGGAGCGCTGAACACCGCGTGCGTGGCCGCCACGATGACCCGTTCGGCCCCGTTGGTCTTCAGCGCCTGCGCCGCCTTGACGATGGTGCCGCCGGTGTCGATCATGTCGTCGACGAGCAGGCAGACGCGACCCTCGACGTGTCCCACGATCTCGTTGACGGTCACCTGGTTGGCGACGTTCGGGTCGCGGCGTTTGTGGATGATCGCGAGAGGCGCTCCGAGCGAGTCGGACCACTGGTCGGCCACGCGCACGCGCCCGGTGTCGGGCGAGACGACGGTGAGCTTGGCACGGTCGTCGGTCGAAAGGCTGTTCTGGAAGTACTCGAGCAGCACGGGCTTGGCGAACAGGTGATCGACCGGTCCATCGAAGAACCCCTGGATCTGAGCGGCGTGCAGGTCCACGCTCATCACGCGGTCGGCACCCGCCGTCTTCAGCAGATCGGCGACGAGACGCGCGCTGATCGGCTCGCGACCGCGACCCTTCTTGTCCTGACGCGAGTACGGGTAATACGGCGCGACGACGGTGATCCGCTTCGCGGAGGCGCGCTTGGCGGCATCCAGCATGATCAGCAGCTCCATGAGCCACTCGTTCACCGGGGGGCCGAAGGACTGGATGATGAAGGCATCGCAGCCGCGGATCGACACCTCGAAGCGGGTCAGGATCTCGCCGGAGGCGAACGTACGATGCTCGGTCGGTACCAGCTCGGTGCCGAGCGCCTGGGCGACGTCATGCGACAGGGTCGGATGCGAGCTGCCGCTGGCGACGACCAGACGCTTCTTGGTCTTGGCGACGAGTCCGGGGGCGATCCCGCGCTCGACGTCCAGGTCAACCGTGTGCTTCTTGCGCGCCATGGTCCGCTTCCTGTGCAGTGCGGGAACGTGCCGCGGCCGCGGCCGCGGCCGTTCCCGGTCGGTGGTTCTCGACCCACCCCTCGACGTTGCGCTGGGGGGCAACGCTCAAGGCGAGAGCTCCGGGCGGGACGTCCTTCCGGATCACCGCACCGGCACCGGTCTTGGCGCCATCTCCGATCCTAACGGGCGCGACGAAGACGTTGTGCGAGCCGGAGTGCACCTCGTCACCGATCTCGGTGCGATGCTTGGCGATGTCGTCGTAGTTCGCGGTGATCGCGCCGGCGCCGAGGTTGACGCCGCGTCCGATCGTCGTGTCGCCGATGTAGGACAGGTGGGGAACCTTGCTGCCTGCGCCGATGGTGGAGTTCTTCGTCTCCACGAACGTTCCGATCTTGCCTCCGTCGGCCAGCACGGTACCCGGCCGCAGATAGGCGAACGGTCCGACCGAGGCGCCCGCCCCGATGACGGCGAGAGTCGCATCAGTGCGGCGGACGACGGCGTTCTCGCCCACCTCGCAGTCCTCCAGCGTCGTGTCGGGTCCGATCGTGGCGCCGGCAGCCACGGCGGTGGCGCGCAGGATGTGAGTGTTGGGCAACACCGTCACGTCGGGCGCGAGGGTCGCGGTGACATCGATCCAGGTCGTCGCCGGATCCTGAATCGTGACGCCGTCGAGTTGCCACCGGCGCACGGTGCGCGCGTTGAGCAGGCGCCCGGCCTCGGCGAGCTGCGCGCGATCGTTGACGCCGAGCGTCAGCGAGACGTCGGAGACGACGGATGCCGTGACGGCGAGCCCCGCGGTGCGGGCCAGGCCCACGACGTCGGTCAGATACTTCTCGCCCTGCGCGTTCTGGGTGCCCACACGCGCCAGCTGCGAACGCAACATCTCCGCCTGGAAGACGTAGACGCCCGCGTTGATCTCGGTGATCGCCGCTTCCGCGGCCGTGGCGTCCTTCTGCTCGACGATGCGCTCCACGCCGCCGTTGGTGGCGCGCACGACACGGCCGTAGCCGGTCGCGTCGTCGAGCACGGCCGACAGCAGTGTGATCGCAGCCCGGGACGAGCGGTGGTCTCGGATGAGGGCGCTCAGCGTCTCGGCATCGAGCAGGGGGACGTCACCGGAAAGCACCAGCACGTCGCCGTCGAAATCGGGGACGGCGTCCAGGGCGACTTCGACGGCGCGACCCGTGCCCGGGATCTCGTCCTGGTCGACCACGACGACCTCGGGCGAGATACCGGTCACCGCATCGGCGACGAGATCCCTTTCGTGCCGGACGACGACGAGAACGTGGGCGGGCGACAGGTCGCGCGCCGTGTCGAGAACGTGCCCGACGAGGGGGCGGCCCCCGATGCGGTGCAGCACCTTCGGCAGCGACGAGCGCATGCGCGTACCCTGCCCCGCGGCGAGGATCACGACGGCGAGGGATGCATCCAACCTGTTCTCTGTCATGCTCCGCCGCCAGGATTCGAACCTGAACCTCACAGCTCCAAAGGCTGTCGTGCTGCCGTTACACTACGGCGGACCGCACCCCACGAGACGGCGGGTGTGCCGCTCCAGTCTGCCAGTCCCGACCCCGGATGACCGCATCGCCGTGCTCAGGCGAGCATGAGGAAGAGCTTCTCCAGCTCGTCGGCGGTGACGCCGTCTTCCGCGGCTGCACCCTCCGGATCGGAAAGACACTCCCGCAGCGCCGTGGACACGATGGCGAAGCCGGCGCGGTCCAGCGCGCTGGAGACGGCAGCCAACTGCGTCACGACGTCGCGACAGGGCTTTCCCTCCTCAACGGCGGCGATGACCGCATCGAGCTGGCCCCGCGCACGGCGCAGACGGTTGGCGATCTTGCGCTGCGCGGCGCCGTCGTGCGCCGTCGCCGCGTCGGATGCGGACACGTTCGTCGTCACCGCCCGAACACGCGGGCGAGGAAGCCGCCGCCGGCTGCCTGCTCGTGGCCGGGGCAGCGCTGGGATGCCGGCACGTTCTTCATCACCTGGTCGACGTGCTGGCCGCAGCCGGCCCACGTCGTCTTGCCGCAGGTTCGGCAGGTCACTGCTGAGCACATGGGAGTTCTCCTGTTCGTTGTTCGTCGGTCGTGCCAGGGAGGGGAAGAGTCCGCGCGCCTCAGACGCGTGTGCGGTCGGAGACGAGCACGGCATCCGCCCGCTCACCGAGAACGGCGCGCAGCGTCAGCATGCCGCCGGACAGGGACGCCGAGTCGAACCCGGCCTGCGCGAGCACGCGGTGCGCGATCGCGGAGCGCACGCCCGACTGGCACATGACGCGCACGGGTCGCCCGGCGGCAGCCTCTCGCACCTCGTCGAGCCGGCCGCGCAGCGCGGTGTGCGGGATGGCGAGCACGCCGGGAAGGTGCCCGGTGGACAGTTCTGCGGGTGTACGCACGTCGAGGATCAGCGCGGTCTCGGCGACCGCGTCGACGTCCTGCGCGTACCAGAGGCGGAGGGCCCCGCCCCGGACGTTCTCGCCGACCATCCCCACCATGTTGACGGGGTCCTTCGCAGAGCCGTACGGCGGTGCGTAGGCCAGGTCGAGGTCGATCAGCTCATCCACCGCCCAGCCCGCACGGATGGCCGTCGCGAGCACGTCGATCCTCTTGTCGACCCCGTCGGCGCCGACGGCCTGCGCTCCCAGCAGCAACCCGTCACTCCGACGGATGTGGACGACCAGATGGATCTGCGAAGCGCCGGGAAAGTAGCCGGCGTGCTGGCCCGGATGAAGGTGCAGCGTGTCCGCGTCGATCCCGGCGGCGGCGAGCGCGGCGCGGTTCGCGCCGGTCATCGCCACCGTCTGCGCACCGACACGGACGATCGCCGTCCCGACGGGGCGCGGAAGCGGACGAGCGTGCTCCGGACGGAGAATCGCGTCGGCGACGAGCCGTCCGGCGCGGTTGGCGGGTCCGGCGAGCGCGACGGGACGCACGGCCCCGGTGACGGCGTCGACGGATGCCGTCGCATCACCGACCGCGTAGACGTCGGGCAGCGAGGTACGTCCGTGCTCGTCGATGATCATCGCCCCACGCACGCATGCGACGCCCGCGGCCTCGAAGACCGCCGTGTCGGGACGAACACCCACCGAGAGCACGACGATGTCGGCGTCCAGGCGGGTGCCGTCGTCGAGGACGACGACGTCGCCGTCCTCACCGGATTCGACCGCGGTGGCCGCGGTGCCGGCGCGCACCTCGATGCCGAGCGTCCGCAGTTCCGCGGTCACGAGGGCGGCCAGCTCGTCCTCGAGCGGGGGCAGCACGTGCGGCGCGAACTCGACGACGGTGGTGTGCAGCCCACGCTGGGCGAGCGCTTCGGCGGCCTCGATGCCGATGAAGCCCGCTCCGAGCACGACGGCACGGCGCGCACCGGCCTGGACGCGATCACGCAACGCGACCGCGTCTTCGACGCTGCGCAGCGTCCGCACCCGCGGCGAGTCCAGTCCGGTGATGGGCGGCGTCGCCGCGGCGGCGCCCGGAGCCAGCACGAGGGCGTCGTAGTGCAGGGTGTCGACACCGTCTGCGCTCATCACGGTCACGGTCTTGGCCGCGGCATCCACCGCCGTCACCTCGTGACCGGGGCGCACGTCGAGCGCGAGAGACGCTTTCAGCGAGGCCGGGGTCTGCACGAGCAGAGCGGACTCATCGGCGATCTCTCCGCCGACGTAGTAGGGCAGGCCGCAGTTCGCGAACGAGACGTGCGCGCCCCGCTCGAGGACGATGATCTCGGCCGCCTCATCGAGCCTGCGCGCACGCGCGGCACAGCTCATGCCTCCGGCCACTCCCCCGACGATCACGATGCGCATCTGTTCTCCTTCTCGAACGCGTATTCACACGATACCCCTAGGGGTATTTTGACGCAACTCCGAGCGCCGCCGTGACGATAATGGAGGCATGTCCACCGAGCACGACGAAGTCGACCGCATCGTCGGCGCGTGGGGCGCCCAGCGACCGGATCTCGACTTCTCGCCGCTGGAGGTGCTCTCGCGGGTGGATCGCCTGTCGCGTCATCTCGACCGGGCGCGACGCGAGGCGTTTCGTCGCAGCGACCTCGAACCCTGGGAGTGGGACGTGCTGTCGGCACTGCGACGGGCCGGCGAGCCCTACCAGCTCAGTCCCAAGCAGCTGCTGCAGCAGACGCTGGTCTCCAGCGGCACGATGACGAACCGCATCGATCGCCTCGTCGGACGCCGCCTGGTGCGCCGCGAGGCCGATCCCGGTGACGGACGCAGCGTTCTGGTGACGATCACCGACGAGGGCAAGACCCGCGTGGATGCCGCGATCACACGCCTCGTCGACGCCGAAGCCCTGCTGCTCAGCGTGCTGTCACGCTCCGATCGCGAGCGACTCGCGGGCCTGCTGCGAAAGCTGTCGCTGGGCTTCGACTCCTGACAGCCGGCTCAGCCGATGAGCTCGGAGAGCTCGAACCAGCGCTCCTCCAGCGCAGCGATCTCTGCCTCGAGCTCGCCGATCGCGCGCATCTTCTCGCCCAGCCCCGCATAGTCGGACTGGTCGTGGTCGGCAAGGGCGGTGCGGGCGGCATCCACCTGGGCCGTCAGTTTCTGGATGCGCCGCTCCGCCGCGGCGAGCTCCTTCTGCGCGGCGCGGAGGTCGGCGCCGGCCAGCGCCGGAGCAGTGTCGCCCTCCGAGCCGGCCACGACGGGCGCAGCCGGCTGGTCGCGCTGAACGGCGCGGAGCCTCAGGTATTCGTCGATGCCTCCCGGCAAGTGCCGTAGCCGTCCGCCCATGACCGCGTACTGCTGGTCCGTGACACGCTCGAGGAAGTAGCGATCGTGGGAGACGACCAGCAGCGTTCCGGCCCACGAGTCGAGGAGGTCCTCGATGGCAGCGAGCATGTCGGTGTCGAGGTCGTTGGTCGGCTCGTCGAGGATCAGCACGTTGGGCTGATCGAGCAGGATCAGCAGCAGCAGCAGGCGACGCTGCTGGCCACCGGACAGATCCTTCACGGGCGTCGACAGCTGCGCCGAGCTGAAGCCCATGCGCTCCAGCAGCTGGCCCGGCGTGAGCTCGGATGCCTTGGAGCCCGTTCCGATGGTGTAGCTCGTGCGCAGCCCCGAGATGACCACGCGCACCGGATCGTCCAGGTATTGGTCGAGCTCGTCCATCCGCTGCGTGAGCGTCGCGACCTTCACGGTCTTTCCGCGCTTGACCCGACCGTGGGTGGGCTCGACCGTGCCGGCGATGAGACCGAGGAGCGTGGACTTGCCGGCGCCGTTGACGCCGAGGATGCCGGTGCGCTCCCCCGGCGCGATGCGCCACTCGACGTCCTGCAGCACCAGTCGATCGCCGTAAGTCACGCCGGCGTCGAGCAGGTCGACGACGTCCTTGCCCAACCGGGACACGGCGAGCGACTGCAACTGCACCTTGTCGCGGATCTCGGGGACGTCAGCGATGAGTTCATTGGCCGCCTCGATGCGGAACCGCGGCTTGCTGGTGCGCGCCGGCGCGCCGCGGCGCAGCCACGCGAGCTCTGTGCGAGCGAGGTTCTGTCGACGCTGCTCGATCACGGCCGACTGGCGGTCGCGCTCGACGCGCTGCAGCACGTAGGCCGCGTAGCCGCCCTCGAACGGCTCGGCGATGCGGTCGTGCACCTCCCACGTCTTGGTGCAGACCTCGTCCAGGAACCATCGATCGTGGGTGACGACCAGGAGCGCACCCTGGGATGCCGACCAGCGCCGCGTGAGGTGCGCGGCGAGCCAGGCCACCGCTTCGACATCGAGGTGGTTCGTGGGCTCGTCGAGCGCCAGCACGTCCCAGTCTCCGACGAGCAGGTGCGCGAGCGCGACCCGTCGCCGCTGCCCTCCGGAGAGTCCGGCGACCGGGCCGTCCCAGTCGAGATCACCCACGAGGCCCGCGATCACGTCGCGCACCCCGGCATCCCCGGCCCAGTCGTGCTCGGCACGGTCGCCGACGACGCTCTGCGCGATGGTCAACGTGTCATCGAGCGTGTCGCCCTGGTCGAGCACGCCCACGCGCACGCCGCCGCGCACCGTCACGCGCCCGGCATCCGGCGCGAGGCGGCCGGCCAGCATGGCCATGAGGGATGACTTGCCGTCGCCGTTGCGGCCGACGATGCCGATGCGATCCCCCTCGTCGACGCCGAGAGAGACGCCGTCGAAGACGACCTTCGTGGGGAATTCCAGGTGGAGGCCCTCAGCCCCGAGCAGATGCGCCATATCCGCTCCAGGCTACGCGAGAGGTCCCGGCGCTCAGTACCAGAAGCTCAGGCGCGGCGGCACCGTGGAGGCGAACAGCCGTGCGAGCGCGGGGGCGTCGTCGGCGACCAGACGGCCCGCGCGCGCCAGCGTCACGGGCGACACGCCGCCCAGCAGCAGCGCGGACAGCGCGGCCACCCCGAGCGTGACCGTCGGCACGCCGACCGGCGGCTCGTCGACCAGCTCCACCGCGGCGGTGCCGTCGGCATCCGTCGTCAGCAGGAACACCCCGGAGGCGATGCCCAGCGGATCGGCGACGTCGAGCACGACCGTGTCGGCGACGTCGTAGGTGCGCGCCGACAGGGCGGCCGGTACATCGAGGATCCGCGTGTAGTGGTGGTCGCGCACGGTGACGGTCGCGGCCCGCTGGTCGGCGATCATCCACCACAGCGGCTCGTCGACCGACAGTTCGCCGGCGCGCACCGTGGCGATGAGGTCCATCGTCAGCAGGAAGCGCCACAGCCCCGCGTACGCCTCGTCGGTCGCCGCGACCAGCAGCAGGACATCGACAGTGGACGCCGCGAAGTCGTGCTCGTTCTCCGTGACCTTGTACAGGGCGACGCCGTCGACGTCTCCCGTTGCGGAGCGGTACTGGACCACCCGCAGCTCCTCGGCTTTCTCGACGTCGGCTCGGGTGCCGAAGAAGCGGTCCCAGTGCCCACCGGGCATGTCGATCTCACCCGGCGTCTGCGCGCGCACGCGCTCGTGCAGCGCCGCAGCGATCTCACGCCCCTGCGCGCGAGTGACGAAGTCGATGCGTCCCGGCGCGTCGGGGCCCACCCACCGCGCCCGACGGGCGTCGATCGTCCACTGCGCGGCGAGCGCGGCCGGCGCGAAGCCGAAGCGGCCGTAGATCGTCGACTCGCTCACGGTGAGGATCGCGACGGGAAGCCCGCGCTCCACGGCGGTACGCAGCTCCCCCGTCATCACCGAGCGCAGGATGCCGCGGCGGCGATGGGTGGGGTCGACGGTCACCGAGCTGATCGCACAGGCCGCAACGGTCCCTCCGGGAAGGGTCAGCTCCGCCGCCCACGAGGCGAAGGTCGCCACCGGCACGTCCGGCTGGGGCGCGGTCTCATCGAACACGCCGATCTTGCGCCGGTACGCCGTGTGCGCGAAGAACGCATCACGCTGCACGTCGTTGCGCTCACCGCCCAGGAAGCCGCGGGAGACGGCCTCCAACCAGGGGTCGGTCTCGGTGCGCAGCGCATCGTCGACCCGACGCACGACGAGCCCGCGGCCGGCGAGATCGTCTGTCATGGTGCGATCCAGCGACGCATCGTGGTGAGGGTGGCGATCGGACATGCGGTCTCCGTTCGTGAGGACGCTCTTCGGTCGGTGTCTGCCCGATGCGGCAGACGCGCAATGGTCAGGAGGTGATCACGCGCGCGCCGGGGACGGGTCCGTGCACGTGCAGCACACGCGATCCCGGCGCCGCCGAAGCGGCGAGTTCGGACGCCAGCGCCGACGCCCCGCGCTCATCGGCGGCGAGGAAGGCGACGGTCGGTCCGGACCCCGAGACGAGCCCGGCCAGCGCGCCCGCGCGATGACCTGCGCGCAGCGTCTCGGCCAGCGACGGCCGCAGCGAGAGGGCGGCGTCCTGCAGGTCGTTGCGCACGGCCACGGCGAGTGCGGCGGGATCGCCCGCACGCAGCGCCTGCATCACGACAGGGTCGGCGGCGGGTACACCGTGGGCGGGCGCGATGTCGGGCAGCTCTCTCAACCGGTCCAGTTCCCGGTACACGGCGGGGGTCGACAGTCCGTCCTCACTCGTCACGAGCACCCAGTCGAAGCGGCCCCGTGCCAGCGCCGGAGCGAGCTCGTCGCCGCACCCCGTGCCGATGGCCGTCCCCCCGAGCACCGCGAACGGCACGTCCGCGCCCAGGGGCGCCGCGAGTTCTTGCAGTTCGAGAGTCGTGAGAGCTCCGCCGAGCAGCTCGTTGACGGCCACGAGAGCCGCCGCGGCATCCGCCGAGCCGCCGCCCATGCCGCCGGCGACGGGTACGCCCTTGTGGATGTCGAGGTGGATGCCGCCGCGCCACCCCAGCCGCTCCGCGACGCGCCGCGCGGCGCGCACGGCGAGATTGGACTCGTCGAGCGGCACACCAGACACGTCCAGATCGCCGGTCACCGTGAGCGTGAAGTCGTCCGCGACCCGCGCCCACACGTCTTCGTACGCGGACACCGCCTGATACACCGAGGCCACGTCGTGGTAGCCGTCGGGCTGGACGTCACCGACGTCGAAGGCGATGTTGATCTTGCCGGGCGCACGCACGTGCACCCGGCGACCGGCCGCCGCAGCGGTCGTCACGAAGCGTCCGCCCACACCTCGCCGATACCGGCGGAGATGACGTCGATGCGCTCGAGCTCTTCCGCGTCGAAGGCGGGACCGTGCACGGCCGCGAGGTTCTCGTCGAGCTGCTGCGGGCGCGAAGCGCCGATGAGCGCCGAAGCCACCACGCCGTCGCGCAGCACCCACTGCAGCGCGAGCTGCGCGAGGCTCTGTCCGCGCTCACGGGCGATCACGTTCAGCGCGCGCAGGCCCTCCAGCGCCGTATCGGTCAGACGGCGCCCGGGCAGCGACGAGCGCTCCTGCGACCGGGTCGAGGTGCCGTCGCCGAGATAGCGATCGGTGAGCAGGCCCTGCGCGAGCGGCACGAAGGCGATCGCCCCCATCCCCTCCTCCCGGAGCACGCCGGTCAAGCCGTCTTCGATCCATCGCCCGAGGATCGAGTAGGACGGCTGATGGATGATCAGCGGTGTGCCGAGCTCACGCGCCACCGCAGCCGCCTTCGCCGTCTGCTCGGGCTCGTACGACGAGATGCCGACGTAGAGCGCCTTGCCCTGACGCACGAGAGTGTCCAGCGCCGCGACCGTCTCCTCGATCGGGGTGACCGGATCGAAGCGGTGTGAGTAGAAGATGTCGACGTAGTCGAGCGACATGCGCGTCAGCGACTGCTCGGCGCTGGCGAGCAGGTACTTGCGCGAACCCCACTGGCCGTAGGGCCCGTCCCACATGTCGTACCCGGCCTTCGACGAGATGATCAGCTCGTCCCGGTAGGGCCGGAAGTCCTCTCGCATCATGCGCCCGAAGTTCGTCTCGGCGCTGCCGTAGGGCGGACCGTAGTTGTTCGCGAGATCGAAATGGGTGATGCCGCGGTCGAAGGCGTGGCGCAGCAGCGCGCGCTGGTTGTCGAAGGGCACGTTGTCGCCGAAGTTCCACCACAGCCCCAGCGAGATCGCCGGCAGATACAGCCCGCTCGAGCCCACCTGACGAAACGTGGAGGCGGAGTAGCGGTCGGATGCCGCGGCGTACGGACGGTGCAGGTCGCCGCCGCGCGAGGCGGGGAAACGCTCGGAGGTGTCGGTCACCCGTCCAGGCTATCGACCGCGACCGCTCACCGGGCCTGTCGCTCCCGAAACGCGCGGGAAACGCCGGCAACGTACGCTGAGGCTCTCCGACGATGAAGGGCGGTCCGCGTAATGGCAGCACTGGAGGCACTCTCGCCGCACCCGCATCCCTGGTCGAGCCTGCTCGCCCGCGACGACCTGCGCTGGGTGGACGGCATCCTCCACGTCGTCCACGACGACCTCACGCCCGAGATGGCGCGCATCGCGGACATCGGACTGGTCGCCGACGCCCTGGTCGCCGCCGGCATCGATCCGCTGCTCGCCCAAGACGACCACGGCGCCGTGGTGATCGTGGTCGATGCCGCGGAGGGACGCGCGGCCCTGCGCGCCCTCGCCGCCGCCGGAGCGCAAGAGCCGCTGTACGCGAAGACGCCGGGCGGTCCCGCCCGCCTCGCCGTCGATCTACCCCTCCCCGACGCCGACGCCGTGTGGGCTCTGCGGCTGTTTCGCCCGCGGATCACGCAGAGCGGATCACTGCGCTACGGCAGCGCGCAGGGGGTGCGTCTGGAGACGTGGCGGACGGCCAGCGAGCTGGTCCACACGCCACGACCGAACGCGCTCACGCGGCGGGTCTTCCCGGCATCCGACCTCGTTCCCACGACGGTCTGGCGCTACGGCAGGTCGTGGCGCACCGTGGTGGGCATGTTCGACGCACGCCCCCACCAGGTCAGCGTCGACATCGACATGGTCTTCTCCTGGGTCGACGGATCGGCCAGCGAGTTCCAGCGACAGCGCGCCGCGCAGCAAGAGGAGTACGTCGTCGGCAAGGGCGACGACGGGCCCGCCCGCTACCGTCACGTCGACGAGCTGCGGTATGCGCTGCGCAGCGTCCACATGTACGCACCCTGGGTGCGACGCATCTTCATCGCCACCGACTCGCCGCATCCCGCCTGGCTGGCGGAGCACCCGCGGGTGACGGTCGTGCGCAGCGAGGAGTTCTTCGCCGACCCGTCCGTACTCCCCACGCACAACTCCCACGCCGTCGAGGCGCAACTGCACCGCATCGACGGGCTGGCCGAGCACTTCCTCTACTCGAACGACGACATGTTCTTCGGCCGCCCCGTGACGGCGGAGATGTTCTTCACCGCGGGCGGTCTCACCAAGTTCGTCGAGTGCGACGTCCGCATCGGGGCCGGCCCCACACGCACGGAACGATCCGGCCACGACAACGCGCTGCGCGTCAATCGAGAGCTCCTGCGGGAGCGCTTCGGGCGGGTGATCCTGCGCGACCTCGAGCACTGCGCGGCCCCGATGCGGCGAAGCGTGGCCGCGGAGGTGGAGCGCGAGTTCGCCGACGACATCGCGCGCACGGCGGCATCCCGCTTCCGCAGCGCGACCGACGTCTCGGTGACCAACAGCCTCTATCACTACTACGCACTGATGACCGGACGCGCGATCGCGACGAACGAGCCGCGCGTGCAGTACGTGCAGACCACGATGGCCTCGTCACTGAAGAAGATGCGCCGTTTGGAGCAACGCCGCGACGCCGACATGTTCTGCCTGAACGACGGCGGCGAGACGGAGGTGCCGGAGGAGCTGCGCGTGCGGATGCTCCGCGAGACGCTCGAGCGGATGTTCCCGGTGCGTGCCCCGTGGGAGACGCCGGTCAGTGCAGCACGGACACCGGGCGTGTCGGCGGCGCCGACGGCCGCTGCACGCCGACGCCGGTGATCCCCGCGTCCGCGAGGAGTCGCTGAGCCGCCTCGGGGTCGGTGTACTCCATGACGCGCGATACGTCGACCGGGACCACGGAGTGGACGACGGTGTCGTCGTACACGTGGACGAGGTTGTAGGACTGCGCGCCGTCCTGCGGACGGGTGCCGCCGACCGGCACGGTGAGATCCTGCGCGTAGCAGGTCGATGAGGCGACCGAGACGGGGATGCCGGCAAACGTCGCGAACGTCGAGTAGTGAAGATGCCCGGCGATGATCGCGCGGACGTCGGTGCCGCGCACCACACGGGCGAGCCGCGCCTGATCGCGCAGCTCCACGCTCGCCGCGAGCGCGAGCACGCTCGGCACGGGCGGGTGATGCATGGCGAGGATCGTGCCCAGCGGCGCGGGCGTGACGAGCACGGTGGCGAGCCAGGCCAGCTGCGCGTCGCTGATCTCGCCGTAGTGATGCCCCGGCACGGAGGTGTCCAGCGTGACGATGCGCAGGCCGTCGAACTCGTCGACGCGATCGACGGGGCGAAGGTCCGCATCCTCGTCGTCCCAGAGCTCGCTGCGGAACGCGGCGCGATCGTCGTGGTTTCCCATCACCCACACCACCGGCGCCTCGAGGCGTGCGGCCACGGGTTCCACCATCGCGCGCAGCGTGGCATAGGCGGCACGTTCGCCGAGGTCGACGAGGTCACCCGTCACCACGATCGCGTCGGGACGCACGCCCGACGCTTCGATTCCGGACAACGCACGAGCGAGGTGTTCTTCCCCCGAGACGCGGTCCCAGATGCGCGAGCCGGCGGCGCGCAGATGGGTGTCGCTGAGATGGAGCAGGACCCGTTCGGGAGCAGGATGCTCGGCCATACGCATGGGCGCAATGTTACAAGCATGTTTCGTGACCGCGCGGTGAACAGGACGCGACATGTCGCCGACCGACGGTCAGCGGGTCACGGCGAGGCGCGGCGCGCGCACCGGCGCTTACCGAAGCGTGCGGGCGATCGCGACGAAGTCCGCGATCGTGAGCTGCTCGCCACGCGCCGTCGGGTCGACGCCTGCAGCCTCCAACACCGCCGACGCGGTGCTCGACGATCCGCCGAGCACCGGTGCCAGCGCCTGCCGCAGCATCTTGCGGCGCTGCTGGAATGCGGCATCCACCACCTGGAACGTCGCGCGACGAAGCGCCTCGTCGCCGCGCGGCTCGAGGTCGCGACGGAACCCGACGAGCACGCTGTCGACGTTGGGCACCGGCCAGAAGACCTGCCGAGAGACGGTGCCGGCCAGCCGCCACGGGCCGTACCAGGCGGCCTTGACGCTGGGCGCTCCGTAGACCTTGGATCCCGGCGGAGCGGCGAGCCGCTCCCCCACCTCCGCCTGCACCATCACGACACCGCGCTCAAGGCCCGGAAAGGTCTCCATGAAGTGCAGCAGCACCGGCACGCTGACGTTGTACGGCAGGTTGGCGACGAGCACGTTCGGATCACCCGGAAGCGCGGTGACGCGAAGGGCGTCGGCATCCACGACCGTCAGCGCACCGGCGGCGACGCCGTGCGACGCGGCCGTGGCCGGCAGACGCTCGGCGAGGCGATGATCGATCTCCACGGCGGTGACCGCAGCGCCGGTCTCCAGAATCGCGAGTGTGAGAGAGCCCAGCCCGGGGCCCACCTCGACGACCCGGTCGGCGGCCGTCACTTCCGCCACGTGCACGATCTTTCGCACGGTGTTGGCGTCGACGACGAAGTTCTGACCGAGCTTCTTCGTCGGCGTCACGTCGAGGTCGGCGGCGAGCGCGCGGATCTCGGCGGCTCCGAGCAGGGTCACGGGCATGCGCTCCAGCCTATCCGGCGGGGCCGCCGGCTCGAGGGACGCCGCGATCGCCCCCTACGGGATCCAGTAGCCGACGGCGCAGAGCAGACGCGTCTCGTCGTCGGCATCGGCCGGTGCCTCGATAGCGGGAGGGAACACGCCCCACTGGCGCCACTCGTCCGCGAACGCCACGACGTGTTCCTCGAGATCGGCGATCAGCTCGGGTGACAGGTGGAACGGGATGCCGAGATGCTTCGCGATCTGCCACGCCTGGAATGCCCGATACGTGGCCAGGTGCGCGAACCCTTCGGCGGCCGAATAGTCGCCGTAGCTGAACCGGAACGTGTCGGCGTAGCCGCCGGCGCGCACGGCGGCGGTCGCGGCATCGTTGCGCGCGTCGTAGGCGCCGATCGGATCGTCGCCCAGCAGATCGACGCCGCGCAGGTCGTCGCCGTCGGCCGCCGCACGTCCGCGCAGGACGTCGGGAACCCACGCCTCGTCGTACGTGTGCGCCTGCAGGATGTCACGGAACGTGGGGTTCGCCGTGGAGGTCCACTCGGCGGGTGCCGACCGGGTGAGATCGGCCGGACCGATCCGGTCGATCACGTCGCGCAGGGCCGCGTCGGAACGCAGAAACAGCTCGTCGGTGTTCATGCCCCGACGCTAGCCCGGGCCACCGACATCGCTGCGCGCACGACGCCGGCATTCACCTGGCGCGCGCACCGGGAACGCGCGCGGCGTTCTCGGCGCACGCGCCAACCGAAGCGCGCGATCAGGCGGATGCCGCGGCGCGGGCGGCCGCGGGCAGGGCGTCGACGATCTGCGCCACCGCGGCATCGTCGTGCGCGGCGGTGAGGAACCACGCCTCGAACGCCGACGGCGGCAGCGAGACGCCGGCGTCCAGCATCGCGTGGAAGAAGCGGCCGTAGGCGGCCGTGTCCTGACGCTGCGCCGTCGCGTAGTCCGACACACCGCCGACCACCTCGGCGCCGAAGAAGACGCTGAACAGGGTTCCCGCCCGCTGCAGCACGTGGGGCACCCCGGCCGCAGTCAGCGCCGCCGTCGCCGCGTCGGCGACCGCGTCGGCCGCCGCTGCCAGCCGGGCGTACGCGGAGGCATCGGCCAGACGAAGCGTCGCGAGCCCCGCGGCGACCGCGACGGGGTTTCCGCTCAGCGTGCCGGCCTGGTACACCGGCCCCAGCGGGGCGAGCATGTCCATGACGTCGGCGCGGCCGCCCACCGCGGCGACCGGCAGCCCGCCGCCGATGACCTTGCCGAAGGTGACGAGGTCGGGGACGACCGTCTCACCCGCATCCGCGAGCACCTGGGCGTAGCCGCCCGGGGCGGCGCGGAACCCGGTGAGCACCTCGTCGCTGATCAGCAGGGCGCCCTCGCGGCGGCAGAGCTCGGCGACGAACGTGGAGAACCCGGATGCCGGGGCGACAACGCCCATGTTCGCCGCCGCCGCCTCGGTGATCACGGCGGCGATGCGGCCGGAGTGGGCGGCGAAGACCTCCTCCAGCGCGGCACGGTCGTTGTACGGGACGACCAACGTCTGCGCCGCGACGGCCTCCGGCACGCCGGCAGAGCCCGGCAATGCGAAGGTCGCCAGCCCCGACCCGGCGGCGGCCAGCAGACCGTCGGAGTGACCGTGGTAGTGGCCCGCGAACTTGACGAGGAGGTCGCGGCCGGTGGCGCCGCGCGCCAGGCGGATGGCGGTCATGGTCGCCTCGGTGCCCGTGGACACCAGCCGCGCCTTCTGCACGGCCGGCACCCGTCGCACGATCTCCTCCACGAGCTCCGCCTCGGCCGGGGTCGGCGCTCCGAACGACAGTCCGCGCGCGGCGGCGGCCTGGACGGCGGCGACGACCTCCGGATGGGCGTGGCCGAGCAGCGCCGGGCCCCAGCTGGCGACGAGGTCGACGTAGCGGCGGCCCTCGGCATCCGTCACATACGCGCCCGCGGCCTCGACGAGGAAGCGCGGCGTGCCGCCGACGGAGCCGTACGCGCGCACGGGCGAATCCACGCCACCGGGGATGACCGCGCGGGCACGGCTGAACAGGGCGTCGTTGGTGTCGGTCATGCGAGTGCGCGTCCCTCTCGGAGCCAGCCGGCGACCTCGATCGCCCAATACGTCAGAATCGCCTCGGCGCCGGCGCGGCGGATGCCGAGGATGCTCTCCCCGATCGCACGCTCACGGTCGATGACACCGGCGGCGGCGGCGTGCTCGATCATCGCGTACTCCCCCGACACCTGGTAGGCCCAGACCGGCACGGACGACACGGCGGCGACCTCGGCGAGCACATCGAGATACGGGCCCGCGGGCTTGACCATGACGATGTCGGCGCCCTCGTCGATGTCGGCGAGGGCCTCCTGCACGCCCTCGCGGCCGTTGGCGGCGTCGAGCTGGTAGGTGCGACGGTCGCCGGTGAGGGTCGACTCGACGGCGTCGCGGAACGGACCGTAGAACGCCGAGGCGTACTTGGCGGAGTAGGCGAGGATCACGACGTCGCTGCGCCCCGCGGCATCCAGCGCCGCACGGCACGCGGCGACCTGGCCGTCCATCATGCCCGACAGGCCGAGGATGTCGGCGCCGGCCTCGGCCTGGGCGAGCGCCATCCGCGCGTACACCTCGAGGGTCGCGTCGTTGTCGACCGATCCGTCGGCGGCGAGCACGCCGCAGTGGCCGTGGTCGGTGAACTCGTCGAGGCAGAGGTCCGCCTGCACCGTCAGTCGCCCCTTCGCCGCCGCGGCCGCCACGGCGATCGCGCGATTGAGGATGCCGTCGGGATCGGTCGCGCCGCTGCCGACGGCGTCGCGCACGGCGGGAACACCGAACAGCATGATGCCGCCGATGCCGGCCTCCGCGGCCACATCGACCACGGCCGCGAGCTGGGCGAGGGGGTATTGGTGAACCCTGGGCATGCTCGCAATCGGCTGCGCCTCGGCGATGTCCTCCTTCACGAACACCGGCAGGACGAGCCGGCGCGGGCTCAGGTCGGTCTCGGCGACGAGGCGTCGCAGGGCCGGGCTCCGGCGCAGGCGGCGCAGGCGGCGGACGGGGAACGCGGTCATCGGGTGACCTCCTGGAGTCGGGGAAGGGTGTCGAGCTCGGCGATGAGTGCGTCGATGCTCTGTGTACGCGCGGTGTGACCGACGACGAAGCCGAGGCGCTCCGCGTCGCGGGTGGTGCCCGGACCGATCGAGGCGACGAGGGTGGATGCCGGCAGCGCTCCGACCTGTCGGCGCAGCTCGCGTCCGACGCTCAGCGAGGTCAGCAGCACGATCGCGAAGCGGCCGGCGGCGAGATCGGCCGCCACGTCGGGGGCGAGATCGATGCCGACCGTGCGGTAGCCGATGCACACGTCGACGGCGAAGCCGCGCAGCTCCAGCTCGTCGCTGACGACAGCTCCGGCGAGGTCGGAGCGCACCACGAGGCAGCGCCCGGTCGAGGTCGCCGTGTGCGCCGCGCACCACTGCGCGATCATCGCGTGGGCCGACGAGCGCCCCAGCGGGATGAAGTCGACGTTCGCCCCCAGCTCGGTGACGGCGCGCGCCGTGGCCTGACCGACCGCCGCGATTCGCAGCGACGTCGGCACCGTGCGTTCACTCGCCGACAGGAACACGGCGATCTGCTCGACACTGGCGGCGCTCGTCACGAACAGCCACTCGTAATCGCCGTCGGCAAGCCGCCGGAAGGCGGCGTCGCGCGCGGTGGTGTCGCGCGGCGGGGCGGTGCGGATGAGCGGCGCGATCACGGGGTGGGCGCCACGACGCGAGAGCTCGCCGGCCACGCGCTCGCCCCATGCGCCGCCGCGCGGTACGAGGACGCGGGCGCCGGCGAGGGCCGTCACCGGGGCTCTCCCTCGGGGCGTGGACCGAGGTCGGCGAGGTCGGCGGCCCCGGCCTCCATCAAGGCGGCGACGACGACGGCCGCGGCCGCGTCGCGTCCGTCCGCCGTCGTGAGGTCGGCAGGGTCCGCGGAGTGCGCGACGCGGACGGTGCGCGCACCGTCGAGGGCGTACACCTCGGCGACCAGCGTGACGGCGCCCGGCGCACGCCGGGCCGAGATGCCGACCGGCGCGGCGCACCCGGCCTCCAGCAGCCGCAGCACGGCGCGCTCCCAGAGCGCGGTGATCTCGGCATCCGTATCCGTGATCGCGGCGATCTGCGCGGCGACCGGGGAATCCGTGCGCACCTCGACCGCGAGCGCGCCCTGGCCGGCGGAGGTGGGCCAGCCGTCGGCGTCGAAGCGGTCGGTGATCCGGTCGCTGCGTCCGATCCGGGTCAGCCCCGCCTCGGCCAGCACGATGGCGTCATACTCCCCCTCGTCGACCTTGCGCAGTCGGGTATCGACGTTGCCGCGGATGCCGCGCACCCGCAGATCGGGCCGGCGCCGCAGCAGCTGGGCGACCCGCCGGGGTGATCCGCTGCCGACCACGGCGCCGTGCGGCAGCGCCTCGAGCGTGAGGCCTCCGCGCGCGCACAGCACATCCGCCACAGGGGCCCGCGGCGGAACGGCACCGATCGCGAGGCCCGCGACGTCGGCCGTGGGAAGGTCCTTCATCGAGTGCACCACGAGGTCGCACTCGTCGCGCAGCAACGCCTCACGCAGCGCCGCGACGAACACGCCGGTACCACCCAGCTGCGCGAGGGGTCCGGTGAGCACGTCGCCCGCCGTCGTGATCGGCACCAGCTCCACCTCGCGGCCGGTCGCCGCCCGCAGGGCGTCGGCGACGTGGCCGGACTGCGTGGTGGCCAGCAGACTCGCTCGGGTTCCGAGTCGCAGCGGCGCGGGTGCGGCGGCGTCGGTCACCGTCACGGCGCGATCCCCGCGAGTGCCGGCTGGAAGCCGAGTCGCTTGTTCTCGCAGCATCCGGGACGGCACACGTCGTACCAGGGTCCGAGGTCCGTCTCGTGCGCGCGGTCGGCCGCGGCGGTGCCGTTCAGCCGCTCGACCATGAGGTCGACCAGTCCCGCGACGTACGCCGGGTGCGTCCCCGGAGTCGGGGTGCGGATCGCCGTGAGCCCCAGCTCGTCGGCCGTCTCCATCGCCTCGGTGTCGAGGTCCCAGAGCACCTCCATGTGGTCGCTGACGAAGCCGAGCGGCACGATGAGCACGGCCTTGCGACCACGGGCGGGCAGCTCGGCCATCGCGTCGTTGATGTCGGGCTCGAGCCACGGCACCTGCGGCGGGCCCGAACGGCTCTGGAAGACGAGCTGCCAGGCACACGACGAGCCCAGCCGCGACATGATCGCCTCGGCCACGGCCGTGTGCTGCGCGACGTAGGCGCCGCCGGCGCCGAATCCGCGCTCGGGCGGGCCGGAACGGTCGGCGTCACTGTTGGGGATCGAGTGGGTAGAGAAGAGGATCTCGATCTCGTCGTCGGCGAAGCCCTGGCCATGGAGGGCCTCGAGTCCCTCGGCGACGCCCTCCGCGAAGGGGGTGACGAAGCCCGGGTGGTCGAAGAACTGGCGCACCTTGTCGATCTCGACGGCACCGCTCAGGCCGGTGGCCTCGACGGCGTCGGCGAGATCTTCGCGGTACTGGCGGCACGACGAGTACGAGCTGTACGCGCTGGTCGCGATCGCGAGCAGGCGGCGGTGGCCGGCGTCATGGGCGTCCTGCAGGGCGTCGGCGATGTAGGGCGTCCAGTTGCGGTTGCCCCAGTACACCGGCAGCTCCAGGCCGCGCGCCGCGAGCTCGGCATCCAGCGCCGCCTTCAGCTCACGGTTGTGCTGGTTGATCGGCGACACCCCGCCGAAGTGACGGTAGTGATGGGCGACCTCCTCGAGGCGCTCGTCCGGGATGCCGCGGCCCGCCGTGACGTTGCGCAGGAACGGGATCACGTCCTCCTGACCCTCGGGTCCGCCGAACCCCAGCAGCAGCACGCCGTCGTAGGCGACGGGGACGGTGACGTGCGGATCGCCGGCGCACGTCGCCGCCGTGGCGGCCGGCACGCGGCATCCGTCGCCGCAAACGGGAGCGGCGCTCGCACGGGGAGGCTTGGGACGGAACTCGGCGGCCCGGGGGGCGATGTTCTCGGCCATCAGCTCAGCACCTCCGCCAGCTCGTCGAGCTCGAGCCGGCGGCCCGTGTAGAAGGGCACCTCTTCGCGCACGTGACGGCGCGCATCGGTCGCGCGCAGGTCGCGCATCATGTCGACGAGGTGGATCGGGTCGTCGCTCTCCAGCGGCAGCAGCCACTCGTAGTCGCTGAGTCCGAAGGTCGAGACGGTGTTGGCGACGACCTCCGTGAAGCGCGCACCCTTGCGGCCGTGCTCGGCGAGCATGCCGGCGCGCTCCTGCTCGGGCAGCAGGTACCACTCGTAGCTGCGCACGAACGGGTACAGGCACAGCCAGCCGCGCGCGCTCTCCCCGCGCAGGTAGCCGGGCACGTGACGCTTGTTGAACTCGGCCTCGCGGTGCACCCCCATCGCGGTCCAGACGGCCGTGTACGCCTGCAGCACGCCGGTGCGGCGCAGTGCCCGCAGCGCCTTCTGGAGCACGGCGGGGTCGTCGAGCTCACCCGGCGTCGTGTGCAGCCAGATCATGAGATCGGCTTCGCCGCGCATGCCGGTGACGTCGTACAGGCCGCGCACGCTGACGCCGCCGGCTGTGACCGCGTCGACGGCGGCGGACAGCTCGGCGATCGCGGCGGCGTCGGGCGCCACCCGCGGACGGGGTCCGGCCAGGACGGCGAAGAGGGTGTATCCGAGCGGGATCTGTTCGGTCATGCGGTGCTCCTAGGAAACCGGGTGGGTGTGGAGGGAGGAGGACGGGAGGGATGCCGCGAGCGCGCTGTCGAGACGAGCGGCGAGGTCGCGGGCGTGCGGGATGACGGAGGCGAGGCCGGTACCGGCGGCGGCGGCCCCGGCCAGGTGGATGCCCGCGGGCAGGTCGTCGGGCGCGGCGGCGCCGACGACGGCATCCGTCCACTCCTGCACGACCAGGTCGACGACATCGGCCGCGGCCACGTCGACGCCGGTGAGGATCGAGACCTCGCGGGCGACCTCGTCGGCCGTGGCCAGCGTACCGGCGGCGGCGTCGCGAGCGGAGAGCCGCACGAGGTGGATGCCGTCTGGCGTCGCGGCGCGCGCCCAGTCCCACTTGGCGGTGATGTGCGTGAGGGCCTTGGCCGCCGTCGGCAGCGCGGCATCGACGATCACGCCCGAGCCGACGGGTTCGGCGGCGAGGGCGGGGTGGGCGATGGCCGCCGCGACGAGGCGGACCGCCGCCGCCGTCGGCGCGGATGCGCGTTTCGACTCGTCGCTGCGCTCCTCGCTCAACGACCGGGGGGCGCTCCCGGTCGTTGAGCGAGCGGAGCGCGTCGAAACGCCCGCACCCGCCAGAAGGCGCGCCGCCTCCGCGGGGCCCGTCGCGATCACGACGTGACGCGCCGACAGAGATCCGCTCGTCGTCTCGACGGTGACCGTCTCGACATCCGAGCGCACAGCACGCACCGCGACCCCGGTGCGGATCTTCGCACCGTGGGCCTCCGCGGCCTCAGCGAGCGCCGTCGGAAGGCGCCACATGCCCCCTGCGATGCCGCCGACGGCGGCGCCGGCGCGCTGCCCGGTCGCGATCGCGTCCGCGGCCTCGAGAAGCGAGCCGCGGGAAACGAACTCGCGCCACAGACCGGGGTGCAGCTGCGACAAGCGGGCCTCGGCGGCGGGTCGCGAGTAGACGCTCCGGCAGAGCGTGTCGACAAGCCGATCGGCGACGCGGACACCGAGACGTTCGGCGACCAGGTCGTACAGCGACGGCTCGGCGTCGGCGATGGTGGGCACCCGTCGCTCATCGCGCGCGCGGGCGGCGCCGTCGGCGCCGATGATCGCGACGACGTCGTCGGCATCGGGATCGGCGGGGATGCCGAGAACGGTCCGCCGCGGCAGGCGAGCGCGGCGCACGCCGTCATCCGTCGCGACGGCGAGCCAGGCTCCCTGGGGGCGCGGCGCGACCAGCTCGAGCGGGAGCCCGGCATCCGCGACGAGAGCGGCCACCGCATCGGTACGCGTCGCGAACGACTCCGCGCCGAGATCGATGTCGACCCCCGCGAGCGTGCCGCGGCGCAGCAGCCCGCCCACCTCTTCCGCCGCGTCGACCACGACCACGTCACGTCCGGCACGCGCCAGCTCGTGTGCCACGACGAGCCCGCCCATACCGGCGCCGACGACGACGACATCGGCGCCGGTCGCGGCTGCCGGCGCGCTCGTACGAGAGGTGGTCACCGCGCGGACTCCGCGGGTGCGCGCCAGTCGTGAACGGTGCGCACCAGGTCGGTGAGCACGGTGGGGTCGGTGTTCATCGGCACACCGTGGCCGAGGTTGAAGACATGTGCTCGCGCCGCCAGCCCCGAGGCGAGGGCGGCGTGGGCCGCCCGGCGACGCACATCCTCGGGGGCGAACAGCAGCGCGGGATCGAGGTTGCCCTGCACCGTGAGATCGCGGCCGATGCGGGTCACGGCGTCATCGAGGTCGACGCGATAGTCGACGCCGATCGCATCGACGCCGATCGACGCCATGTCGGCGAGGATCTCGCCGGTGCCGACGCCGAAGTGGATCAGGGGCACATCGAGACCTTCGCCGCGCAGCGCGCGAACGGGCTCCAGGGCGGCCGCGGATGCCGGCAGCACGGCGCGCCGGTAGTCGGCGGAAGCGAGCGCTCCGGCCCACGAGTCGAACAGCTGCGCGGCGCTCGCGCCGGCACGCACCTGCAGGGCGAGGAAGCGCCCGGTCCCCCCCGCGAGCCAGGCCGTGAGGTCGGCCCAGGCCGCGGGGTCGGAGTGGATGAGGCTGCGGGCGCCGAGGTGGTCTTTCGACGGGCCGCCTTCCACGAGATAGGCGGCGAGGGTGAACGGGGCGCCGGCGAAACCGATGAGCGGCAGCGGCTCGCCGCGCTGCTCGCCCTCCTCCGCCAGCATGGCGACCGTGCGCTGGACGGCCTCGACGACCGCCTCGCCGCGCTCCTCCACGAGTGCCGGATCGATCCGCACGAGCGCGGCGATCTCGCCGGCGGTGCGCACGGGGTTGCGGAAGACCGGGCCGCGGCCGGCGGCGATCTCGACCTCCACCCCGACGAGGTGGAGCGGAACGATGATGTCGCTGAAGAACACCGCGGCATCCACTCCGTGCCGGCGCACCGGCTGCATCGTGATCTCGCTGGCCAGCTCCGGGCTCAGACAGGCGTCGAGCATCGTCCCGGTGGCACGCAGCGCCCGGTACTCGGGAAGCGAGCGCCCGGCCTGCCGCATGAACCAGACGGGGGTGATCTCCGGACGATCGCCGCGGAGGGCGCGGACCAGCCGTGAGGCGGAGGTGCCGTGCGCGGTCAGGGGATGAGCGGCGGCGGTGGCAGAGGCGATGATGATGCTCCCGTGGGACGGACTCGAGTGGGCGTTAATCGTTATACTAACCTCGTTCCCTTCCGTTCGACTCACGACTGGACCCGCGTGCTCGTCTGCCTCTCCGCCCATCAGCGCACCACGCCTCTCGAAGCGCTGGAGCGGCTATCGGTGGTCGGGGACACCGTCGCAACCGACCTGACGGCGGCGCACGAGAGCATTCGCGGAGCCGTGGTCCTGGCCACCTGCAATCGCTTCGAGGCCTATTTCGATCTGGCCGACAATCCCGACGACGCCTCGCCCCTGCCGGCGATGGATGCCGCGATGGAGCGCCTCGCAGAGCTGTCGGCGCTGCCCTTCCGCGACGTCCGCGAGACCGTCGAGTTCGCGCACGGCAACCACGTGGCGCGCCATCTGTTCTCGGTCGCGTCGGGGCTCGATTCCGTCGCCGTCGGCGAGGACGAGATCGCCGGGCAGGTGCGGCGCGCGCTCGATGCCGCACGCCGGGAAGGCGTGACCACCGCTCCCCTCGAGCACCTGTTCCAGCGCGCCACGGAGACGTCCCGCGCGGTCAAGAACTCGACAAAGCTCGGCGAGTCGGGGCGCTCCCTGGTCCGCCTTGCGGTCGAGCTCGCCGGCTCGCGCCTCGGGTCGTGGGAGGAGGCGCGGGTCCTCCTCGTCGGCACCGGGCGCTACGCCGCGGCATCCCTGGCGGCGCTGCGCGACGTCGGCGCCGTCGACATCCGCGTGCACTCGCGATCGGGGCGCGACCGCTTCGCGAAGCGCGAGCACCTGACGACCGTTTCGGCCGACGCGTTCGCCGCCGAGGCCGCCCGCGCGGACGTCATCGTCACCTGCACGACGACCACCGACACCTTCGCCCTCGATCTCGAGAGCCACGGTGCGGCCCGTGCTGCGGTGTCGACGCCGCAGCTGATCATCGACCTCGGGATGCCGCGCAACGTGGATCCGGGGCTGCGCTCGCTCCCCGACATCGAACTGCTCGACCTCGACACCATCCGCGTCCACGCGCCGATCGACGAGTTCGCGACCATCGGCGAGGCCCGCCTCATCGTGCAGACCGCCGCGCAGCGTCATGCGATGGCGCGCCGCGTGCACGAGGTGGCCCCCGCGGTCGTCCAGATGCGCGCGCATGTGCACGCCGTGCTCGACCGCGAGATCGAACGCGCACGTTCCCGCGGCGCGGGAGCCGAGACCGAAGCCGCTCTCCGCCACTTCTCCGGTGCGCTGCTGCACGGTCTGATCTCGCAGGGCCACACCCTCGCCGCCGCAGGTTCGGGTTCGCAGTGGACGAGTGCGGTGGACATCGTCTTTCCGCCCGCCGACGGCGACGAGGACGGCGACCGCGGATGACGCGCGTCACGCTCCGCGACGTCGCCGCGCGGGCGGGAGTGTCGACGGCGGCGATCAGCCAAGCCCTGAACGGTCGCGGCAACCTCAGCGCGGAGACGCGCGAGCGCATCAAGGCGGTCGCTGCTGAGCTCGGCTACGCCCCGAACAAGCATGCGAGCGCACTGCGCAGCGGCCGCACGATGTCGATCGGCTTCGTGATGGCGGCCAACTCGCTGCAGGACGGTCGGCGGGCGCTGCAGCGGGCACGCCAGCTCGACGCGCTGGTGCAGGCCGGAGCCGAGCGCGGATTCACCGTGACCGTGCTGCCCGACAGCCGTCCCGACCTGCTGGCGGGCGCCCAGATCGACGCGCTCTACTTTCCGGATCCGGCCGACGATCGCACGATCCTGCGCGACGCGGTGGCCGCCGGCATCCCCGTCGCGGCGAACGACCTCACCGTCCCCGGCGGCGTGCTGACGATCCGCACCGGTTACGCCGCGGCGGTCCGGGCCGGACTCGCGCACCTCGCGGAGGCCGGAGCGCAGCGCATCGGCTTCCTCGTCGACGAGAGCGAGGTGCCGCGCGACCAGCTCGGCGAGAGCGCCTACCTCGCCTGGAGCGCCGTGAACGGCCGCACGCCGCTCGTGGCGCGGGTGGATGCCGGGCGCCGGCGGCTCGTGCCCGCCCTGCACGAGCTGCTGGACACCGACGTCGACGCCGTCTTCGCCTACTGCGAGGAAGGGCCCGAGATCTATCTGCATCTCGAGCAGATCGATACCGTCATGCCGCGCGATCTGCAACTGCTGGTGCTGTGCACGATCGACTGCGAGATGAACGCCCGCCTGGGAATCACCCACCTGTGCCTGCACCCGGAGAAAGCCCCCGAGGTGATGTTCGCCGCGCTCGATGCCGGCGAGGCGCCGCGCGCGATCGAGCTGCCCTACGAGCTGGTACGCGGCTCGACCACCCGCTGAGCCCACCCGCCCCGCCCCCCTGCTCGCCCCGCGCCGCCTACGATGGCGTGGTGCCCGTCGCCGACCGTCCCCGTTCCGTCGGCGAGATCATCGCTCCGCGCCGCCTCGGGCGTGACTTCCGCTGGTTGCTGAGCTCGTCCTGGACGAGCAACCTCGGCGACGGGATCGCCCTGTCGGCATCCCCGTTGCTCATCGCCTCGCTCACGAGTTCGCCGATCCTCGTAGCCGGCGGTGCCATGATGCAGTACCTGCCATGGCTGCTCTTCGGCCTGTTCGCGGGGTCTGTGGCCGACCATCACGACCGCCGCCGGCTCGTCATCGTCGCGAACGCCCTGCGCGCCCTCGTCGTCGCCGGCCTGGTCGTGTTCCTCGTGACCGGCGCCGTGAGCGTGTGGATCGTGCTGGTGGCCGCGTTCCTGTACGGAACGGCGGAGGTGTTCGCCGACACGGCCGGCAGCACGCTGCTGCCCATGCTCGTGCGTCCCGCGGATCTCGGTCTCGGCAACGCCAGACTTCAGGCCGGCTATCTGGTGGCGAACCAACTCGCCGGTCCACCGCTGGGCGCGTTCCTGTTCGCGGTGGGATCGTTCTGGCCGTTCGTCACCCAGATCATCTGCGTGACACTGGCCATCGTGCTCATCGCACGCATCGCCCGCACGCCGGTCCCGGATCGCGACGCGGCGGATGCCGAGCGGCCGGCGCAGCCGATCCGCGAGGGTCTGCGGTGGCTGCGGGCGAACCCGCCCGTCCGCACGCTGGTCATGATCATCCTGGTCTTCAACATCACGTGGGCGGCACCCTGGGGCATTCTCGTGCTGTACGCCACCGACCATCTCGGCATGGGTCCGGTCGGCTACGGAGCGCTGACGACGGCATCGGCTCTGGGTGGGCTCGTCGGTGTCGGGATCTTCGGCGCGCTCGAGAGGCGCGTCTCGTTCGCGACGCTCATGCGGGTGTGTCTGACGCTCGAAGTGATCATGCACCTCGCCTTCGCGCTGACGACGGTGCCCGCGATCGCGTTCGTGATCATGTTCGGCTTCGGCGTGTACGCGTTCGTCTGGGCGACGATCTCGACCACCGTCCGCCAGCGCCTCGTACCGTTGACGCTGCAGGGCCGCATCGCGTCGGTGAACATGGTCGGCGTCTTCGCGGGGCTCGTCATCGGTCAGGCCCTCGGCGGCGTGATCGCTCAGACCTGGGGCCTCACGGCGCCCTGGTGGTTCGCGTTCGGCGGATCGGCGTTGACGCTCCTCCTCGTCTGGCGCTCGATCTCATCGATCGCCGCGGCACGGCCCGTGCTCGACGACGCGCAGCTTCCTGAGGAGAACGCACCTTCCTGAGGACGAGTTCCGGCCCAGGAATCCTCGAGATCCGTCATCTCGTCAGCATCCGACGCGTCAGCATCCGACGCGTCAGCATCCGACGCCTCAGCGGGTGCGGTGGATCCGCCGCTCCTCGATGCGCTGCACGAGGTCGCGACCGAGCTCGTCGAGGCGGTCCGCCCAGGGGCCTGCCATCTCGCGGCGCGCCGCACGGCGGAAGAGCTCCTCGACACTCACCCATTCGCTCTCGCACACCTCGAGCGGATCGAGGTCGAGATCGTCGTCGTCAGCGATCCGGGCGGCGTAGAGATCGAAGAGGGCGGATTCCTCGACGACCCTCCCGACGAGAACGAGATCCTCGGGCGCGACCCGCAGACCGGTCTCCTCGGCGAGCTCACGCGACGCGGCTTCGACGCTCGTCTCACCTGCGAGGGCGCTGCCGGCCGGAAGCTCCCACGCGAGCGGCCAGTCCTTCGTCTCCGCACGGCGCGTCATGAGCACCGACCCGTCGCTGAGCTCGACGCACACGGATGCCACGACGTGGAAGGCTCCCGCGGGCACCGGGTCGGCACGACGATGAGTGATCCCGAGCGGCGCGCCGCTCTCGTCGGTGAGATCCCAGAGCTCTTCGCCCGACACGGTCAGTCCTCGAAGGCGCCGTAGACGGCGAGGGTGTTGGATGCCACCTGCGCGCACAGCTCGTCGAGCGGCATCCGCAGCTCCTCGGCCATGAAGCGCACCGTCACCGGAACCAGGTACGGCGCATTCGGCCGACCGCGAAGCGGCGTCGGGGTGAGGAACGGTGCGTCGGTCTCGACGAGGATCCGCTCGCGCGGCGTCACCGCCAGCGCGTCGCGCAGGTTCTGCGCGTTCTTGAACGTGATGTTGCCCGCGAAGCTCAGCCAATAGCCGCGGTCGGCGGCGATGCGCGCCATGTCGGCGTCGCCGGAGAAGCAGTGGAACACCGTGCGCTCGGGAGCCCCGACCCGATCGAGGGTTTCCAGAACGGGGTCGTGGGCGTCGCGGTCGTGGATCTGCATCGCGATGCCGTGCTTCTTCGCCAACGCGATGTGCGCCTCGAAGCTCTCGAACTGCGCTGGACGGCCCGTCTCGTCGGTGCGGAAGAAGTCCAACCCCGTCTCACCGATCGCCCGCACGCGCGGCTGCGCGGCGAGTTCGTCGATCACGGCGATGGCCTCGCCGAGCATGCCCTGCTCGGCATACGCGGGTGCTTCGTTGGGATGTATCGCCACCGCCGCGAGGACGCGCGGGTGGGATGCCGCGGCCCACGCCGACCACCGGCTCGACGCGATGTCGCCGCCCGCCTGGACGGCACCGATGACGTTCACCTCTGCGGCCCGACGCATCTGCTCGTCGAGCGGGAGACCCTCGCCGTCCTCGATCTCGAGATGCGTGTGATTGTCGTAGACGGCGACCGGCAGCGGCTCGGGCGCCGGCGGATATGACACGTCGCGTGAGCTCTTCTCGCGCACGCGGACGTACGTCGACGGATCAACGGCGTCGCTCACCGGCATCCCCTCTCCTCTTCGATCCGGCGCGCTGTTCCCCCCGCGCCTCCGTGTCCCACTCTCTGTCGAATAGAGCACTTGCGCACAGCACCTTTGGGGACATGCCGCCCCGCAAGTGGGACACGATGGAGGGGACGGGTGGGACGGGTCAGGGCTGCTCGATCCGCGGGAACAGCGGCTCGATGCCGTTGACGCTGGTGCCGGGCACAAGGACTCCCCAGCTCCCGGCTTCGCGCAGCGGCTGATCCTGCAGACGCCCCGCGTGCCCGAGCGCGACCCACAGCTTCTCGGTGGCGATCGGCATCACGGGGCTCAGCAGCACCGCGAGCGCACGCAGACCCTCCGCCGCCGTGTAGAGCACCGTCGCAAGACGGGCACGCTGAGCGTCGTTCTTCGCCAGCGCCCACGGGGCGTTCTCGGTGATGTAGCCGTTCAGCGCATCCACGATGGTCCAGATCGCCGCGATCGCCTCGTCCGGACGGAAGCGCTCCATCGCCGCATCGGCCGCCGACGCGGCATCCGCCACGGTCCTCTGGATGCCGAGATCGCCCTCCGTGTACGCGGCAGGCGGCGGCACGATGCCCGCGAAGTACTTCTCGATCATCGCCGTCGTCCGCGACGCCAGGTTGCCGAATCCGTTCGCGAGCTCCGCCTGGTAGCGCGCCGAGAGGTCCTCCCACGAGAACGAGCCGTCCTGGCCGAACGCGATCGCCGACAGGAAGTAGAAGCGGTAGGCGTCCGAACCGAACACATCGGTGATCTCGGTCGGGGCGATGCCGGTGAGCTTCGACTTCGACATCTTCTCACCGCCGACCAGCAGCCAGCCGTGCGCGAAGACACCGCGGGGCACGTCGAGACCGGCAGCCATCAGCATCGCGGGCCAGATCACCGCGTGGAAGCGGAGGATGTCCTTGCCCACGACGTGGAAGGCCGGCCACCGTCGCTCGAACTGCACGGGATCGGTGCCGTAGCCCACCGCGGTCGCATAGTTCAGCAGCGCATCCACCCATACGTAGATCACGTGTGACGGGTCCCACGGCACGGTGATGCCCCAGTCGAACGCCGAGCGCGAGATCGACAGATCCTTCAGCCCCGAACGCACGAACGAGACGACCTCGTTGCGCGCCGACTCCGGGCGCACGAAGTCGGGCTCCGTCTTGTAGAGCTCGAGCAGGCGGTCCTGGAACTCGCTGAGCTTGAAGAAGTAGTTCTTCTCCTGCAGCAGCTCCAACGGCTTCGAGTGGATCGCGCAGACCTTGAGCCCCTCGAACGCACCGGTGCCGTCGACGATCTCCGCCTCCGGCTTGAACTCCTCACAGCCCACGCAGTAGAGCGCCTCGTACTCGCCGGCATAGATGTAGCCACGGTCGTAGAGCGCCTTCACGAACTGCTGCACGCGCTCCTCGTGGCGCGGCTGCGTCGTGCGGATGAAGTCATCGTTCGCGACGTCGAGGGTCTTCAGCAACGGGAACCACGACTCGGTGACGAGCTTGTCGACCCACTCCTGCGGAGTCACTCCGTTCGCGGCCGCGGCGCGCAGCATCTTCTGCCCGTGCTCGTCGGTGCCCGTGAGCATCCACGTGTCGTCCCCCGCCTGGCGGTGCCAGCGCGCGAGCGTATCGACGGCGACCGTCGTGTACCCGTGTCCGATGTGCGGCAGGTCGCTCGGATAGTAGATCGGCGTCGTGATGTAGAAGGACTGACCAGATGTCACCCGACGAGTCTAGTTCCGGGCGACGCGCCGACTCCCGCGTGTGACGTCGAGCCGTCGGTGCGTCGGTGCGCTTCTCAGGCGCTTTCGCGGACGACGAGCGTGGTCGGCAGCACGACGGCATCCGGATCGCCGCCGGCGATCGCATCCAGCACCATCTCGACCATCGTGGCGCTGATCTGGGCCCACGGCTGGCGGATCGTGGTCAGCGGCGGCGTGTGCGCCGCCGCAAGCCCCGAGTCGTCGAAGCCGGCCAGCGCGACGTCCTGAGGAATGCGTCGCCCCTGCGCGGCGAGCATCTGGGCGGCACCGACGGCGAGCAGGTCGCTCGCCGCGAACACCGCATCGACGTCGGGCGCACGCTCGAGAAGTCGAGTCATCGCCTCCGCGCCGGCCTCACGGGTGAAAGGCACCACTTCGACGAGGTCCCCGTCGAAGCGGTCGCCGAGTTCGTCGCGAAAGCCGTCGAGGCGGAAGCGGCCGCTGGGGGTGTCGAGCGGTCCGGTGATCAGCGCGATGCGGCGGTGCCCGCCATCCATGAGATGCCGCGTCATGGTGCGTGCCGAGCCGACCTCGTCGATGGCGACGTGCGCAACGGTGCGCCCTTCCCACAGCGGGATGCCCGAGCACACGGTCGGCACGCCCGCGTTCACCAGCGAGCCGAGCAGATCGTCGGATTCGTGAGAGGAGACGAGCAGAACGCCGTCGACGTGACCGGCGCGCACGTATCGGGCCGCGTTGGCCTGTTCGCGCTCGGTGTCGGCGATGAGGAGCACGAGCGTCATCCCGCGCTCGGAGACCGCATCGGTCGCCCCTCGCAGCAGCAGCGCCATGTTCGGATCCGACAGCAGGACGTGCTGGGACTCGGTGAGCAGGAACGCGAGCGAGCCGGTCTTTCCGGTCGCGAGGCTGCGCGCAGCCTGATTGGTCGTGTAGCCCGTGGAGACGATCGCGGCATCGACGGCGGCGCGGGCTTCGGGCGACACCCAGTGCCCTCCGTTGAGCACGCGCGAGACCGTTCCGTACGAGACGCCGGCCGCGGCGGCGACGTCGCGGATGGTCGGCTTCTTCGGCACATCGCTGGGTGTCACGAGAGCCGACTCTACCGGTGTCTACAACGAATCCGGCCACAACAGCACCCTTCACTGTAACCGATCACAGTCCAATGACTGTAACCGGTCACAGTTCCATAACGAACCCGTGATCGCGCGCTTTTCGACCGCACAATGGAGGCGTTCGCACCCGGTGCGACATCACGACAGGGCGGCGGAGCAGCCGAGCTACGGCCCCTCTCCCCCTGTGATCCCAGAGAGAGGCACACCGATGAAGGTGAAGAAGAAGGGCGCCGTCGCCCTCGGACTGCTCGTGGCGTCCGGCATCCTGGCGCTCGCCGGCTGCTCCGGCAGTACGACCGCACAACCGACGACCAGCGGCGACGCACAGGCCGCCACCAGCGGCGAGCTGACCGTGTGGGTCGACGCCGACCGTGCTCGAGCGCTCGAGGATGTGGCGAAGAAGTTCGAGCAGGAGAAGGGCGTCAAGGTCAACCTCGTCGTCAAGGACTACGGCAAGATCCGCGACGAGTTCACCGCACAGGTGCCTACGGGCAAGGGACCCGACATCACGATCGGCGGGCACGATTGGATCGGCGCGTTCGTCAAGGACGGAATCGTGGCGCCGGTCGAACTGGGCGACAAGGCAGCCGACTTCGAGAAGGTCGCCATCGAGGCGGTCACCTACGACGGCAAGACCTACGGCCTTCCGTACGCCATCGAGAACATCGCCGTGCTGCGCAACACCGCGCTGGCCGACTCCACCCCGGCCACCTACGACGAGATGATCACGAAGGGCCGCGCCGCCGGCACGGAGTACCCGTTCGTCGTGGGCCTGGACCCGCAGGCGTCCGACCCGTACCACCTGTACCCGTTCCAGACGTCCTTCGGCACCTCGGTCTTCGGACGCAACGCCGATGGTTCGTACGACGCGAGCAAGCTGACGATCGGCGACGAGGGCGGGCAGAAGTTCGCCGCGTGGCTCACCGCGCAGGGAGACACCGGCACCAAGGTGCTGAACCTCAACCTCTCCGGCGACCTGGCCAAGGAAGCCTTCAACGCCGGCAAGTCGCCGTACTTCCTCACCGGCCCGTGGAACGTCGCCGACGCCCAGAAGGCCGGCATCGACGTCGCGGTCGACGCGATTCCGACGGCGGGCGGCGGTGACGCACAGCCCTTCGCCGGCGTGCAGACGTTCTTCGTGAGCGCGAAGAGCGCCAACGCGCTGATCGCGAACGAGTTCCTCGTGAACTACATCGCCACCGCCGACGTGCAGACGGCTCTCTTCAAGGCCGGCGGGCGTCCCCCGGCACTGACCGCCGCGTTCGACGCCGCCAAGTCCGACCCGATCGTCGCCGGCTTCGCCGAGGTCGGCGCGAACGCGGTGCCGATGCCGTCGATCCCGCAGATGGGCTCGGTGTGGGACGACTGGGGCAAGACGGAGGCCGCCCTGATCAAGGGCGGCGGCGACCCCGCCGCCCAGTGGACCCAGATGGCCGACTCGATCGCCGCCAAGCTCGGTTGACCCCGTGCGGAGGGGTGGGCTCACGCTCACCCCTCCGCACCCCGATCCCCCCACGTTCCGACAGGAGTCGAAGATGACTGGCCCCACGATCGCCGCGCCGCCCACGCGCGCGCCCGAAGACCGCGCCGCGGCACGGCGCCGCCGACGCGCCGAGGCCTGGGCGGAAGCCGCAGGCGCCGGGTGGAAGGTCTGGCTGGTCAAGATCGTGTGCCTGGGCGTCATCGACGCGATGGCCGTCTATGCGATCCTCGTCCTGCTGACCAAGGACAGCGTCGTCATCGCAGCGGTCGTTGCCCTCGGCATCCTCGCGATCAACGTCGTCTACCTGAAGCCGGGCCTTCTGCCTGCCAAGTACCTGACGCCGGGCCTGGTCTTCCTCTTCGTCTTCCAGATCTTCGTGGTCCTGTACTGCATCTACATCGCGTTCACGAACTACGGCTCGGGACACGTGTCGACGAAGGACGACGCCGTCAACGCGCTGCTCATCCAGAACCAGCAGCGCGTCGAGGACTCGGCCGCCTATCCCATGTCGGTCCTCGAGAAGGACGGCGCCCTCTTCTTCCTCGTGACCACTCCCGACGGCACCGCCGAGATCGGCAGCGCCGACCAGCCGCTCGAGGCGGCATCGGATGCCGAGTTCACGGGCGGCCGCGCGGCGGCGCTTCCCGGGTACACCACCTTGAACTTCGCTCAGCTCGTGGCCAACCAGGCGACGATCTCGTCGATGGCGGTGCCGTTCTCCACCGATCCCAACGACGGCACGCTCCAAACCCGCGACGGCTCGACGGCCTACCAGTACGTCTCCACGCTCGTGTGGGATGCCGCCGCAGGCACCATGACGAACACGCAGACGGGCGTCGTCTACACGGACAACGGCAACGGCTCCTTCGCCTCCGCAGATGGGCAGACCCTCGCCACGGGATGGCAGGTCTGGGTCGGCGTCGACAACTTCGTCCGGGCGTTCTCCACCGAGTCGATCCGTGGGCCCTTCCTCGCCGTGCTCATCTGGACGTTCGTGTTCGCCATCCTCTCGGTGGCGACGACCTTCGCGCTCGGCCTGTTCCTCGCGATCGTGTTCAACGATCCGCGGATGAAGAGCAAGAAGTACTACCGGGTCATCATGATCCTGCCCTACGCCTTCCCTGCGTTCCTGTCGGCGCTGGTCTGGCAGGGAATGTTCAACCAGGACTTCGGCTTCATCAACCAGTCCATCCTCGGAGGTGCGTCGATCCCCTGGCTGCAGGATCCCCTGCTGGCGAAGGTGTCGATTCTCGTCGTGAACCTCTGGCTCGGCTTCCCCTACATGTTCCTCGTCACGACGGGTGCCATCCAGGCGATCCCCGACGACATCCAGGAAGCGGGGCGTGTCGACGGCGCCGGTGTATGGCAGATCTTCCGCCACATCAAGTTCCCGTTGCTGCTGGTGTCGGTGGCGCCGCTGCTGATCTCCTCGTTCGCGTTCAACTTCAACAACTTCAATCTGATCTACATGCTCACCGGCGGCGGCCCGCGCTTCGCCGACGCGTCGATCAACGTCGGCGCGAGCGACATTCTGATCTCGATGGTCTACAAGGTGGCCTTCGTGGGAGCCGAACGCGACTACGGCCTGGCCAGCGCGTTCTCGATCATCATCTTCGTGCTGGTGGCGGTCATCTCCTACCTCAGCTTCCGCCAGACCAAGGTGCTCGAGGAGCTGAACTGACATGACCACTGCTGAGACCCTCCCCGTCACCGGCACGGCAGCGACCCCGCCGAGCCCGACCGTCGCCCACGAGACGCGTCGCCGGTTCGGCCGGTGGTTCCGCGAGACCGGCTGGCGCCACCTCGTCGGCCTCGCGATGCTCGTCTTCTCGGCGTTCCCGCTCGTCTACGTGCTCTCGGCCTCGCTCAACCCGGGCGGGACGCTGCTGACGGCCAACAGCCTGTTCGCCACGGTCGACATCGGCAGTTACATCGCCCTGTTCCAAGACCCGCTGCGCCCGTACGGCAACTGGTTCGTCAATTCGGTGTTCATCGGGCTGACGACGTCGTTCTTCACCGTCGTGCTCTGCGCGCTCGCCGCCTACGCCTTCTCGCGCATGCGCTTCACCGGCCGCCGTTTCGGACTGCTGACGCTGCTGCTCGTGCAGATGTTCCCTCAGCTGCTCGCCGTGGTGGCCATCTTCCTGCTGATGTCGGCGATCGGCGACATCTTCCCGGCACTGGGTCTGAACTCCCAGATCGGGTTGATCATGGTCTATCTCGGCGGCGCGCTGGGCGTGAACACGTTCCTCATGTACGGCTTCTTCAACACCGTGCCGGCCTCGATCGACGAGGCGGCGAAGATCGACGGCGCCGGGCACGCTCGCATCTTCTTCACCATCATCCTGCGCCTGGTCGCCCCCGTGCTGGCTGTGATCGGCCTGTTGTCGTTCATCGGCACCATGAACGACTTCCTCATCGCGTCCGTCGTCCTCGTCGATCCCGACAAGCAGACGCTGGCGGTGGGGCTGTACCAGTTCGTCTCCCAGGAGACGGCGCGCAACTGGAGCGTGTTCGCTGCCGGCGCCGTGCTCGCGGCGATCCTGCCGATGGCACTGTTCCTGGGCCTCCAGCGCTTCATCGTCGGCGGCCTCACGGCCGGCTCGGTCAAGTAGCGCACGACCCGACCCGCGCCGCACATCACACAATCAGAGGGCTCTGCCACGGATGTCCGTGCAACCACGTCGCACCAGTGCCGACGTGTTGTCGGCGTTCCACGGAGGTTCTCATGATCGATCCCACCTGCCCGCACCACGACGGCTCGCCGTTGTACGTCTCGCACCCCGATCCGGCTCTCGGCGACGAGGTGACCGTCCGCCTCCGCGTGCCCCGCGCCTACGGCGGAGTCGACCGGGTCGTGGTGCGCAGCAACCCCGACCACGAGCCGGCGTGGGTGGAGGCCGAGTGCGACGGCGAACGGGACGGGTGGCAATGGTGGTCGGCGCGGATCGTCGTCGCCAACCCGCGCCACGGCTACCGCTTCCATCTCGTCCGCAGCGACGCGACGGTGCAGATCCTCAACCAGGGCGGGCTCAGCGACGTCGACGTCCTCGACGCGCAGGACTTCGCCCTCGTCGCCGGCAACCCGCCGCCGCCGTGGATGGCCGACACCGTGCTGTACCAGATCTTCCCCGATCGTTTCGCGCGATCGGATGCCGCAGCCGACCGCCCGCTTCCGCAGTGGGCGATCCCCGCAGCCTGGGATGACCCGCTGGATCCCTCCCACCCGGGTCGCAGCCGGCAGCTCTACGGCGGAGACCTCGACGGCGTCGTGGACCGGCTGGACCACCTCGTCGATCTGGGTGTGAACGCGCTGTACCACACGCCGATCTTCCCCGCGGAGTCGAATCACCGATACGACGCCGCCAGCTTCGATCACGTCGACGAACTCCTCGGCGGCGACGAGTCCTACCGACGTCTCATCGAGGCAGCGCACGCGCGCGGCATCCGCGTGATCGGCGATCTCACCACCAACCATTCCGGCGTCGCCCATGAGTGGTTCCGCAACGCGTACGGCCGGCCCGATGCGGCGGAAGCCGACTTCTACTACTTCCACGATGCGGCCCACACCACCTACGAGACGTGGCTGGATGCGGCGACGCTGCCGAAATTCGACTGGAACAGCGCCGAACTGCGGCGCCGGTTCATCGAGGGACCCGACTCCGTCGTCGCCCGCTGGCTCGCGCAGCCGTACGGAATCGACGGATGGCGCATCGACGTCGCCAACATGACCGGTCGACTCGGCGCCGAAGACCTCAACGCCGTCGTGCGCCAAACGGTGCGCCGGACGATGATCGAGGTCTCGCCCGACACGCTCCTGCTCGCCGAGTCGACGAACGATGCCGCCAGCGACCTGCAGGGAGATGCCTGGCACGGCGGCATGACCTACCCGGCGTTCACTCGCGGCGTGTGGTCGTGGCTCGCGGAGCCCCGACGCATCCCTCACCGCGGCTTCGACGGCCGCGTCAGCGATGAGATGTGGTTCTTCGGACTGCCCACCGGGATGCCGCGGTACACCGCGCAGCAGTTCGTGCGCCAGCTCCGGCTCTTCACCAGCCAGATTCCGTGGCGTGTGCAGCGCGGGACGATGTCGGCCCTCGACACCCACGACACCGCCCGGTTCGCCACCTACGCCGCGGCGGAGATGATCCCGCTCGCCGTCGGTCTGTCGATGACGCTGCCCGGCATCCCCGTCGTCTACGCCGGCGACGAGTTCGGACTCGAGGCCGTGGACGGTGAGATGAGCCGCACCCCACTCCCCTGGGAGCACATCGGCGAACCCGAGATCGCCGCCCGCATCGGCCTCTACCGTGAGCTCATCGGCCTTCGTCGCGCGCACGCGGCGCTCTCGACGGGCGGCCTGCGCTGGTTGCACGCGGACGACGATGCGCTCGTGTTCATCCGCGAGAACGCGGACGAGGCGGTGCTGGTCCTCGCCGCTCGTACCGACGTCGAGATCCGTCTCAACATGGCCCTGGTCGGCGCGGCGACGGCCAGGGCCGCGCGCTATGCGGCAGGGACGGTCGAACTCGTCGCGGATGACGGCGCGGTGCGCCTGCACGGCAGAGGAGCGAGCTTCGCCGTCTGGACGCTGCCGGGCGTCACCGCTCCGCCCGCGCGTGCGGAGCGGTCCGTCGCAACGCCGGAGGCCTTCGCGCAGTTGGGCGGTCCCGCCGTCTGAGCGGGCATCACCGCGAGGCGAGCACCGCCTGGTAGAGGTCGCGGCTGGACAAGCCGGTCGCTGCCGCGACCTCGGCAGCGGCGTCCTTCAAACGGACGCCGTCGGCCACGAGGGCCTGCACCTGCGCGACAGCGTCCTCGGCCGACACGTCGCGAGCCGGCGCTCCGCCGACGACGACGACGATCTCGCCGCGGACCCCCTCGCGGGCCCAGTCGGCGAGGGCTGCCAGACCGTCGCGGACGACCTCCTCGTGCAGCTTGGTGAGTTCCCGGCAGACGGCGGCGGGCCGATCGGCACCGAAAGCGGCGGCCATGGCGTGCAGCGTCTCGGCCAGACGCGACGGCGCTTCGAAGAAGACCATCGTGCGCGGCTCGCTCGACAGCAGAGCGAGAGCGCGTGCACGCTCGCCGGCCTTGCGTGGCAGGAATCCCTCGAAGGTGAAGCGATCGGTGGGCAACCCGGCCACGGCGAGCGCCGTGACCACGGCGCTCGGTCCCGGCAGTGCCGTGACCGCGACGCCCTGTGCGACGGCCTCGGCGACGAGGCCGTACCCCGGATCACTCACGGTCGGCATCCCCGCATCGCTCAGAACGAGCAGGTCCTCCTCACGCGCACGGGCGACGAGCTCGGCCGCACGCTGCTTCTCGTTGTGGTCGTGAAGGGCGACCAGCCGCGGACGATTGGCGATGCCCAACCCCTGCAGCAGCCGTTGTGTCGTGCGGGTGTCCTCGGCGGCGATGACGCTCGCCTGCTCGAGGGCGGCGACGAGCCGCGCCGACGCGTCGCCCAGATTGCCGATGGGAGTCGCACCGAGGATGATCACCGCTTCAGCTTAGGCTGGTGGCCGTGTCGACCACCGCCGAGCCGATCCCACCGCTGCTGCCACCCGTGCGCCGGTCTGCGTACGACCGTTGGCGCGAGCGCGTCGCGGACGATCCACGACTCCAGCGGTTGTACGGATGGCTCGCTCCGCTGGCGGTGACGCTGCTCGCCGGCATCCTTCGCTTCTGGAACCTCGGGCATCCGCACGTGCTGGTCTTCGACGAGACCTACTACGTGAAGGACGCGTGGAGCCAGTGGAATCTCGGCTATGCGGCGACCTGGCCCGACGGCGCCGATGCACGATTCGCGGCGGGCGAGACGAACATCTTCACGAGCGATCCGAGTTTCGTCGTCCATCCCCCGCTCGGCAAGTATCTCATCGGCTTCGGCATGTGGCTGTTCGGACCCGACAGCTCCTTCGGCTGGCGAGCCATGACCGCACTGTTCGGCACAGCCCTCGTGCTGCTGCTCTTCCTCGTCGCGAAGACGCTGACGAACTCGACGGTGTTCGCGACCGTCGCCTCCTTCCTCCTCGCGATCGACGGCCTCGGCATCGTCATGAGCCGGGTCGCGCTGCTCGACGTGTTCCTGGCGTTCTTCATCCTGCTGGCGTTCTGGTTCGCCCTTCTCGATCGTCGACGCCACCTCGACCGCCTCGCCGCCGCGATCGTCGCACGCGGGGTGGATGACGGGCCTCCCGCATGGGGCGCCGTGCTCTGGAACCGTCCGTGGATCATCGCCGCAGGGGCCGCCGCCGGCGCGGCGACAGCGGTGAAGTGGTCGGGGGTCTGGGTCCTCGCGGCCATCGGGCTCTACCTCGTCGTCACCGATGCCCTCGAACGTCGACGACTCGGCATCACCTTCTGGCCGATGGATGCCGTGCGGCAGGGACTCGCCTCGTTCGTGCTGCTCGTGCCGGTCGCCTTCGTCGTGTACCTCGGGTCGTGGGCCGGATGGCTCTTCAGTGACGGCGGCTACGACCGCAAGGTCGCCGAGATCAGCCCCGCGATGGGGTTCTTCTCCTGGGTGCCGCTTCCCCTGCAGAGTCTGTGGAAGTACCACGAGACCATCTACGCCTCGATGGCGGGCATGACCTCCCCGCACAGCTACTCCAGTGCGGCGTGGGCGTGGCCGTTCCTCTGGCGTCCGACGTCCATGTACGCGTTCTCCAGCCCTGACGGCAAGAACGGCTGCAGCGGCGACAACGGCTGCCTGCAGGTGCTGTACAGCATGCCGAACCCCCTGCTGTGGTTCGCCTCGGTCATCGCCGCGCTGTACCTGGTCTACCGCTTCGCCGTCGCTCGCGATTGGCGCTACGCGGTGGTGCTGGTCGGCATCGCAGCCACCTGGCTGCCGTGGCTGATGTACCCCGAGCGCACGGTGTTCCAGTTCTACACGATCGTGATCTGGCCGTTCCTGCTGCTGGCGCTCACCTTCGCGCTGCGGGAGGTCGCTGGCGCGGCCCACGCGCTGCACGAGCGCCGCACGGCCGGACAGCGGGTCGTGATCGTCTTCCTCGTCGCGGCGGTCGTGCTGTCGGCGTTCTGGTACCCGCTGTGGTCTGCGACGCAGGTGCCCTACGACTTCTACCGCCTGCACAACTGGATGCAAGGGTGGGTCTAGCACCTATCGAGAACGATTCTCGATAGGGTGTGTGCGGGAGGACGGATGCCGCACACACGCGAACCCGCCGGCACCGCGGCAGGCCGCGTTCCCGTCGTCGCCGTGACAGGCCACCTCGGCGCGGGGAAGACGAGCCTCGTCAACCACCTGCTGCGCACGCCCGGCGCTCGCCTCGGCGTTGTCGTGAACGACTTCGGCGCCCTCAACGTGGATGCCGCCCTCGTGACCGGTCAGGTCGATGAGGCGGCCGCGATCTCCGGTGGCTGCGTCTGCTGCCTGCCGGACGCGGGCGGACTCGACGATGCGCTGGGCCGGCTGGCCCATCCGCGGCTGCGCCTGGACGCCATCGTCGTGGAGGCCAGCGGCGTCGCAGAGCCCGCCGCGCTCGCCCGGCTGATCCGCTTCAGCGGCGTCGCCCGCGTACGCCCGGGCGGCGTGGTGGACGTGATCGACGCCCCGAACCACTTCACGACGATCGACTCCGGCGACGATGTGCCTGCGCGCTACGCGACCGCGTCGCTCGTGGTGATCGGCAAGACCGATCTGCTGCCGGCATCCGAGCGGGCATCGACGATCGCGCGGATCGCCGGGCGTGTGCGCTCACGCAATCCCCGCGCACACCTGACCACGGCGCGCGCCGGAGCGATCGACCCGGCCCTCGTGTTCGACGTGGCCGATCGCGACGACCCGATCGACGAGCTGCCGCTCGCGCGCATCACTCGCGAGGCCCACCACGGCCCCGGCCACCACGCGCATGAGCACGCACGCTCCGCCTCCGTGCCGCTGCGCGCGCCGGTGTCGCCCTCGGCGCTCGTCGATCTGCTCGAGCACCCGCCCCGCGGGGCGTATCGCCTCAAGGGGCGGGTGCGCGTGCAAGGCGCCGGCCGCGATCACGGCTATCTCGTCGACGTCGTCGGCTGGTCGATCCACGTGTCCGCACTGCCGTCACCGCCCGAGATCGGCGAACTCGTCGCCATCGGCGTCGACCTGTCCCGCGTCAAGTAGTTGGCAGGATTTCTTCTGTTTCAAAGGTGGGGGTGGTGGGGTCGGCC
>NZ_JAUF01000005.1:0-77461 GCF_000585455.1 Microbacterium sp. MRS-1 | reverse complement strand
GTCCCCGCGCGCGTGCTACCAGATCGTTACATCCGCGCTACCCGAAGCCCCGTCTTAACACCAGTCTTCGCCCGGCACGCCGGGCAGCGCGCCCGCGGCCTCCGCCAGCTGCTCGAGGCCGCGCGCGTACTGCCAGCCGAACACCGCGCTGCCGATCCCGCGGCGCCACAGCATCGGCAGCACCGCACCCGACAGGTGCACGTTCAGGGCGCCTTCGCGCGAAGGGTGGAGGAAGGAGCTTCCGAACGCGATCACCGTACTCTCGGCATCCAGCGCCAGCACGGTGTCGCGGGAGTGGTCGATGTGCGCAAGATCGAAGGTGTCGGCGACGTCCTCGCGCGGAGTGGTCCAGGTCGGGTGGTCGACACGGTCCGCCGCCACCATCACGGCGTGGATGGCGTCGGGCCACTGTAGTTGGGACGCGCGTGGGGCGCACGCGCGGAGCCGGCCGAGGCGCGAAAAGAGAAGGCCCGCACCCCTGACGGGTGCGGGCCTTCTCGAACGACAGCCGTGCCTACTTCGCGGCGTCCTCGGCAGCAGCCTCGGCCGCGGCGCCCTCCTCGGGCGACTCGGCACCTGCGGCGGCGGCGTCGTCGGCGACGACCTCGTCCGCGGCATCCTGAGCCTCGTCGGCCTCGGCGACCGCCTCGGTGGCGGTCTCCTCGGCGACATCCTCATCCTTGGCCGGGGCGGCGACCGGAGCGGCCGCAGCCGCCTTCTTGGTCGACTTCGGCCTCGGGTTGACCGGCTCGAGGACGAGCTCGATCACGGCCATGGGCGCGTTGTCACCCTTGCGGTTGCCGATCTTCGTGATGCGGGTGTAACCGCCCTCACGCTCGGCGACCAGCGGCGCGATCTCGGCGAACAGCTCGTGGACGGCGTCCTTGTTGCCGAGCACGGACAGCACGCGACGACGAGCGTGCAGGTCGCCGCGCTTGGCGAAGGTGACCATGCGCTCGGCGAGCGGACGCAGGCGCTTGGCCTTGGTCTCGGTCGTCGTGATCGACTTGTGGGTGAACAGCGCCGAGGCCAGGTTGGCCAGCAGCAGACGCTCGTGGGCGGGGCCGCCTCCGAGGCGGGGACCCTTGGTGGGCTTGGGCATGTCAGTTACTCCAGAGGGAAAAGGTCAGCGAACCGGTCGGGGCCGGTGCGCACAGATGGTCTTGCCGTTGCGAGCGCGGAGGCTCAGAGGGCCTCGTCGTCGTAGCCGCCGTAGAAGTGCGCACCGTCGAACCCGGGGACCGAGTCCTTCAGCGACAGGCCGAGGGAGACGAGCTTGTCGCGCACCTCGTCGACCGACTTCTGACCGAAGTTGCGGATGTTCATCAGCTGCGTCTCGGAGAGGGCGACCAGCTCGGACACCGTGTTGATGCCCTCACGCTTGAGGCAGTTGTACGAACGCACCGACAGATCGAGGTCCTCGATCGGCATCGACAGCTCGTTGGTGAGAACCTCGGCGACCGGCGCGGGGCCGATCTCGATGCCCTCGGCCTCGACGTTCAGCTCGCGGGCGAGACCGAACAGCTCGGTGAGCGTGCGACCGGCCGACGCGACGGCATCCCGCGGGGAGATCGACGGCTTGGCCTCGACGTCCAGGACGAGCTTGTCGAAGTCGGTGCGCTCACCGGCACGGGTCGCGTCGACGCGGTACGAGACCTTCAGGACGGGCGAGTAGATCGAGTCGATCGGGATCTGACCCGCCTCGGCGTACTCGTTGCGGTTCTGCGTGGCCGACACGTAGCCGCGGCCGCGCTCGATCGTGAGCTCCAGCTCGAACTTCGCCGAGTCGTTGAGCGTCGCGATGACCAGCTCGGGGTTGTGCACCTCGACACCCGCCGGAGCGGAGATGTCGGCAGCGGTGACCTCACCGGCGCCGGTCTTGCGCAGGTACGCGGTGATCGGCTCGTCGCGCTCCGAGGAGACGACCAGCTGCTTGATGTTGAGGATGATCTCGGTGACATCCTCCTTCACGCCCGGGATGGTGCTGAACTCGTGCAGCACGCCGTCGATGCGGATGCTGGTGACAGCCGCGCCGGGGATCGAGGACAGCAGGCTGCGGCGCAGCGCGTTGCCGATCGTGTAGCCGAAGCCGGGCTCCAGCGGCTCGATGACGAAGCGGCTGCGGAACTCGCCGATCTTCTCCTCGGTCAGAGTGGGACGCTGTGCAATGAGCACTATGTGTTCCTTTCCGTCACGTGCCCGCTATATGACACGTGCGATTGCAAGAGGTGTTGAGTTTTCAAAGGCGACGGATGCCGGGTGCCCCCGTCACACGGGGGCACCCGGCCCGGAAGTCAGACGCGGCGACGCTTCGGCGGGCGGCAGCCGTTGTGCGCCTGCGGGGTGACGTCGGAGATCGACCCCACCTCGAGGCCGGCGGCCTGCAGCGAGCGGATCGCGGTCTCGCGCCCCGAACCCGGGCCCTTCACGAAGACGTCGACCTTCTTGACGCCGTGCTCGGCGGCCTGGCGGGCAGCCGACTCGGCGGCCATGCCGGCGGCGTACGGGGTCGACTTGCGCGAGCCCTTGAAGCCCACTCCACCCGAGGACGCCCAGCTGATGACGGCGCCCGAGGGGTCGGTGATCGAAACGATCGTGTTGTTGAACGTCGACTTGATGTGGGCCTGGCCCAGCGCGATGTTCTTCTTCTCCTTGCGACGCGGCTTGCGCGCAGCAGTCTTGGCCTGTGCCATGTGTCTGTTCTCCTAAACCTGTACCGGGGGGCCGCGCTTACTTGCGGCCGGCCTTCTTCTTGCCGGCGACGGTGCGCTTCGGGCCCTTGCGGGTACGCGCGTTGGTCTTGGTGCGCTGACCGCGCACCGGAAGGCCGCGGCGGTGACGCAGACCCTCGTACGAGCCGATCTCGACCTTGCGGCGGATGTCGGCGGCGACCTCGCGGCGAAGGTCACCCTCCACCTTGTAGTTGCCTTCGATGTGGTCGCGCAGTGCGACCAGCTGGTCGTCGGTGAGGTCCTTGACGCGGATCGACTCGTCGATCTCGGTGGCCGTGAGGATCTCGACCGAACGGGTACGGCCGATGCCGTAGATGTACGTGAGGGCGATCACCACGCGCTTGTCACGCGGGATGTCAACGCCGGCAAGACGTGCCATGCGGTTCTCCTAGGAGTGATGGAGGTGTGGAGCAGGATCGGTGCCCGGGCCTCCGCCCCGAGGTGTCCCCTCCGAAGAGGCTCTGATCCTGCCTGTGTGCGTATTGAGTTGTGTCTTCGTCGTGAGGTGTCGGCTCGGCCCTGCGGGCCTCACGCGTCCTCGAGCCGCGAGCGACTCAGCCCTGGCGCTGCTTGTGACGCGGGTTCGACTTGCAGATCACCATGACGCGACCGTGGCGACGGATGACCTTGCAGTGGTCGCAGATGGGCTTGACGGAGGGGTTGACCTTCATGATTTTCCTGTTCGCTGTCTTCGAGTCGGACGGGATGCCGAGGCATCCGCCCGCTCGTTACTTCTCGACCGGTCTAGCGGTAGCGGTAGACGATGCGACCGCGCGTGAGGTCGTAGGGCGAGAGCTCCACGACGACGCGGTCTTCGGGGATGATGCGGATGTAGTTCTGCCGCATCTTGCCGGAGATCGTGGCGAGTACCTTGTGTCCGTTGGTGAGCTCAACGCGGAACATCGCGTTGGGCAGCGCTTCAGACACGACGCCCTCGATTTCGATGACACCGTCTTTCTTAGCCATGGCCTCGCTGACGCTTGTGCAGACCGGTCGGTCTGCGGTGAGTGGGATGTGGTGCGGCGACACGCCAATGAAGGCGCAAGGCACCAAAGATCCAGTGTACGTGATAGTGGGCCGCACGGCAAACTGCCGCGCGGCCCTCTCGCTCGTCTCAGACGCGCATCACGCGGTCAGCCCTTGAGGTTGGCGACGATGTCCGTCTGCGGGTTGTAAGTGACGGGGACATTCTTGCCGTTCACGAGAAGAGTCGGCGTTCCCTGAGCGCCCTGCGGCAGGCCCTTGGACTGTGCGAACTTGATGTACTTGCCCGACGTGATGGCCTGCTCGAGGTCGCTGGTCACATTGACCCCCGCCTGCTTAGCGATCGACACGATCTGATCGTCGGTCAGACCGGGGGTGCTCTCCTGGGGCTGGTTCTGGTACATCGCAGCCATGAACGCGTAGGCGTTGGCGGGGTCCGCCTCCGCGATGGCGAACATCGCACTCGCCGACCGGCTCGAGAACTTCGTCCCCTGCGAGGCGCGATCGAGAATCGTGACCGGGTGGAGGTTCAGCGTGATCTTGTTCTCAGATATGAGCTGCTTGATCGTGTCCCCCTCGGTCTTCTCGAACTGGCCGCAGTAGGGGCACATGAAGTCCACGTAGGTGTCGACGACATCGGGGCCGCTGCCGAACGAGATCGCACCGGTATCCGTATTGATGTTGCTCGACGAGGGCTGCGCACCCGGACCCGAGCTGACGTTGTTCATCCACACGACAAGGCCGATGACCAGCGCGACCACGACGACGACCGCCACGCTCACCCAGATCGCGAACCAGTTCCTCTTACCCGCTGCTGCCTGCGCCATAACCTCGATGCCTCTCCGATGTGCGGCTGTCGCCGCCGTCCTACCATTGTGGCTCACGCACTCTTATGCGTTGCCCGTGAAGGCCGTGACTTCACCCGCCCCCACCCCGCCGAGCCGCTACGTCTCCCGCGACCCGCCATGTTCTCGCGCGCCCTTTCGCGTCGGTTCGGCACGTTCGTAGCGGTTCGGCGTGACGGGTCAGCGTTGCGGATGAATGCCGAACGCGCGCAGCGGGGTGCCCTGGGGAGGAGCCTTCACGCACCCCGCGAGCCGCTCCTGCGACACCGGGAGGAGAGCGCTCAGGCGATGGGGGTCGGTGTGACGCCGAACGGGGCGAGGCCCGCCGCGCCGCCGTCGGCAGCGGTCAGCACCCAGATGCCGTTCTCGTGCACCGCGACGCTGTGCTCCCAGTGACTGCCGTCGCTGCCGTCGACGGTGGTGACCGTCCAGTCGTCGTCCTCGACGAAGGTCTCCTCAGAGCCGACGGTGACCATGGGCTCGATCGCGACGCACAGGCCCGGACGCACCGCGGGGCCGAGGTCGGACACCCGATAGTTGAAGATCGTCGGCCCCTCGTGCATCCGCCGGCCGATGCCGTGGCCGACGTAGTCGCGAAGGATGCCGTAGCTCTCGCCCGAGCGCTCGACGTAGCCCTGCACCGCGTCACCGATCTCTCCGACGCGCGACGCCGATGCGAGCGCGGCCACGCCCGCCCAGAGCGAGCCCTCGGTCACCTGCGACAGCCGCTCGCGCGACGCCTGCACAGCCGGATCCCCGCCGGGGACGACCACCGTGATGGCCGAGTCGCCGTTCCAGCCCTTGAACTGCGCACCGGCATCGATCGACACGATGTCGCCCGGCTCGAGCACGCGCTCCCCGGGGATGCCGTGGACGACCTGGTCGTTCACCGAGATGCAGGTCGTGTGGCGGTAGCCGCGCACGAGCTGGAAGTTCGACTCGGCCCCGCGGGCGAGGATGACCTCGGATGCCGCGGCATCCAGCTCAGCCGTGGTCACACCCGGGGCGATCAGCGCACGCACGGCATCCAGCGCGGCCGCCGTGATCAGGCCCGGCTCGACCATCGAGCGCAGCTGCGCCGGGGTCTTGTACAAGGAGCGACGAAGTCCCATCAGGAGGCTGCGATGCCGCGAGCTGCCAGGGCGGCCTGAATCCGCGCGTAGACCTCGTCCAGCGATCCGACGCCGTCGATCTGATCGACGATGCCCCGCTCGCGGTAGACATCGAGGATCGGCGCCGTCTCGGACTCGTAGATGGCCAGACGCTTCGCGATCGATTCGGCGTTGTCGTCGGCACGGCCCTGCTCGCTCGCCCGCAGCGACAGGCGCTGGATGGACTCGTCGCGCGGCACCACCAACTCGATGACCGCGGTGAGGGGCGCGCCCCTCTCGTCCAGGAAACGGTCGAGATCGCCCACCTGGCCGAGGTTGCGCGGGTAGCCGTCCAGGAGGAAGCCGGCGGCGGCGTCGGGCTGGGCGAGCCGATCGCGCACGATCTCCCCCGTCAGGGTGTCCGGCACGAGGTCGCCGGCGTCGATGATCGCCTTGACCTTCAGACCGAGTTCCGTGCCCTCTTTCACGTTGGCGCGGAAGACGTCGCCGGTCGAGACCGCCGGGATGCCGAGGGCCTCCGCCACCCGCACGCCCTGCGTGCCTTTGCCGGAGCCCTGCGGGCCGATGATGAGCAGTCGAGCAGCGGTCATCGCAGCAACCCTTCGTAGTGACGCTGCTGCAGCTGGGCGTCGATCTGCTTCACGGTCTCCAGACCCACACCGACGATGATGAGGATCGAGGCGCCGCCGAACGGGAAGTTCTGGTTGGCGCTGACCGTCGCGAGCGCCACCAGGGGCAGCAGGGCGATGAGACCGAGGTAGATCGAGCCGGGCAACGTGATGCGCGTCAACACGTAGTCGAGGTACTCGGCCGTCGGACGACCTGCACGGATGCCGGGGATGAACCCGCCGTACTTCTTCATGTTGTCGGCGACCTCGACGGGGTTGAAGGTGATCGCGACGTAGAAGTAGGTGAACCCGACGATGAGCAGGAAGTACAGCAGCATGTAGAGCGGGTGATCGCCCTTGGTGAGGTACTGCTGGATCCAGGTCACCCAGCCCGGGATGTTGCCGTTGGCGTCCGGCGTCTGGTTGAACTGGGCGATGAGAGCCGGGATGTACAGCAGCGACGAGGCGAAGATGACCGGAACGACACCCGCCATGTTCACCTTGATCGGGATGTACGTGTTCGTGCCGCCGAGGGTGCGACGCCCGACCATGCGCTTGGCGTACTGCACGGGGATGCGCCGCTGCGACTGCTCGACGAAGACGACGAGAGCGACGACGACGATGCCGACGGCCAGCACGAGGAGGAAGACCTCGAAACCGCGCGACGTGGCGATGGCCCACATGGCCGCCGGGAACTGCGCCGCGATCGAGGTGAAGATGAGGATGGACATGCCGTTGCCCACGCCGCGCTCGGTGACGAGCTCGGCGAACCACATGATGAGGCCGGTGCCGGCGGTCAGCGTGATGATCATCAGCAGCTGGGCCCACCACACATCGTTGGTCAGCAGAGCGTTGCACTCGGCGATGCCGGTCGTGCCGAAGAGCTGACCCGAACGTGCCACCGTCACCAGCGTGGTGGACTGCAGGAGCGCCAGCGCGATCGTCAGGTAGCGGGTGTACTGCGTGAGCTTGGCCTGACCGGCCTGCCCTTCTTTGTACAGCGCCTCGAAGTGCGGGATCACCACACGCAGCAGCTGCACGATGATCGTCGCGGTGATGTAGGGCATGACGCCCAGGGCGAAGATCGACAGCTGCAGGAGCGCGCCGCCGGAGAACAGGTTCACCAGCGACAGCAGGCCTTCGCTGGCCGAGCCCGTCTGCTGGAGGCAGGATTGGACGTTCGGGAAGCTCACGAAGGGCGCCGGAACGTGCGCGCCAAGGCGATAGATGGCGATGATCGCGAGGGTGAAGAAGATCTTCCGCCGGAGATCCGGGGTGCGGAAGACCCGCGCGATGGCGCTGACGGCGCTGAACAAGGGGATTTCCTCCAGAGAGCTGACCGGTGTCTCGATGCGGGTCCGAGGACACCGCTTCCAGAGTACGGCAACAGGGGCCGGAGGCTCGCCTCCGGCCCCTGCCGTGGAATTACTTGACCGAACCGCCCGCGGCGACGATCTTCTGCTCGGCCGAACCCGAGACCTTGTCGACGGCGACGGTGAGCTTGACCGAGATGTCGCCGGTGCCGAGCACCTTGACCTTCTCGTTCTTGCGCACGGCGCCCTTGGCGACGAGGTCGCTGACGGTGACATCGCCACCGGCCGGGTACAGCTCAGCCAGCTTGTCGAGGTTGACCACCTGGTACTCGACGCGGAACGGGTTCTTGAACCCGCGCAGCTTCGGCGTACGCATGTGCAGCGGCATCTGGCCGCCCTCGAAGCCAACCTTCACCTGGTAGCGGGCCTTCGTACCCTTGGTGCCACGACCGGCGGTCTTGCCCTTCGAGCCCTCACCGCGACCGACACGGGTCTTCGCGGTGTTGGAGCCGGGGACCGGACGCAGGTGGTGGACCTTGAGCACACCGGGGCGCGACACCTCGGCATCCGCCTTCTTGGCGGGAGCCTTCTTCGCGGCCGGCTTCTCGGCGGTCTTCTTGGCAGCCGGCTTGGCGGCGGCCTTCTTCTCGGTGTTCTTCACAGCGACCTCTTCGGTCGCCTTCTCAGCCTTCTCGGCCATCAGTCGATCTCCTCAACCTTGACGAGGTGGGCGACAGCCTTGACGTAGCCGCGCGTCTGCGCGTCGTCGGGACGGACGACCGAGTCGCCGATCCGCTTCAGGCCGAGCGAACGCAGCGTGTCACGCTGGTTCTGCTTCTCGCTCACCTTGGACTTGACCTGGGTCACCTTGAGACGCGCGGCCATCAGGCACCTACCTTCGCAGCGGCCGCGGCGTCAGCCTCGGCACGGATCAGACGGGCCGGAGCCACCTGGTCGAAGTCGAGACCGCGACGAGCGGCGACCGCACGAGGCTCCTCGAGCTGCTTCAGCGCCTGGACGGTCGCGTGCACGATGTTGATCGTGTTCGACGAACCGAGCGACTTGGAGAGCACGTCGTGGATACCGGCGCACTCGAGCACGGCGCGCACCGGGCCACCGGCGATAACACCGGTCCCGGCGGCAGCCGGACGCAGGAGCACGACACCGGCAGCGGCCTCACCCTGCACCGGGTGCGGGATGGACGAGCCGGTGCGGGGCACGCGGAAGAAGTTGCGCTTGGCCTCTTCGACACCCTTGGAGATGGCGAGGGGAACCTCACGCGCCTTGCCGTAGCCGACGCCGACGAGACCGTTGCCGTCACCCACGACGACGAGCGCCGTGAAGCTGAAGCGGCGACCGCCCTTGACGACCTTCGACACGCGGTTGATCGTCACGACGCGCTCGAGGAACTGGCTCTTCTCGGCGTCGCGCGAACCACGGTCGCGGTTGGGGTTGCGCTCGCGACCGCCGCGACGGGGCTCGCGGGCCTCGCGCTCGACGGGAGCGGTGGCCGCAGCCTGCTCGGTCACTTCGTTCTCCACATTCTGAGTAGTTGCATCGCTCACAGGTTCAGACCTCCCTCGCGGGCGCCCTCGGCGATCGCTGCGACACGGCCCGCGTAGCGGTTGCCACCGCGGTCGAACACGACGTCCGAGAAGCCGGCCGCCTTGGCACGCTCGGCGACGAGCTCGCCGACCTTGCGGGCCTTCGCCGTCTTGTCACCGTCGAACGTGCGCAGGTCGGACTCGAGGGTCGACGCCGACGCGACGGTCACGCCCTTGCTGTCGTCCACGAGCTGGACGAAGACGTGGCGGGCCGAACGGGTGACGACAAGGCGCGGACGCGCCTCGGTGCCCACGACCTTCTTGCGAAGGCGCAGGTGACGACGCGAACGCGCGTCGCTCTTCGACTTGACAGCCATGATTACTTACCACTCTTTCCGGCCTTGCGGCGAACGACCTCGCCGGCGTACCGCACACCCTTGCCCTTGTACGGCTCGGGCTTGCGGATCTTGCGGATGTTCGCAGCGGCCTCACCGACGGCCTGCTTCGAGATGCCGCTGACGGTGAGCTTGTTGTTGCCCTCCACGGTCAGCGTGATGCCGGCCGGTGCCTCGACGAGAACCGGGTGCGAGAAGCCGAGAGCGAACTCGACCGCCGTCCCCTTCTGCGCGACACGGTAACCGGTGCCGACGACCTCGAGGCCCTTGGTGTAGCCCTGGGTGACGCCGATGATGTTGTTGTTGATGAGGGTACGGGTCAGTCCGTGCAGCGAACGCGACTCGCGCTCGTCGTCGGGACGCGAGACCAGAACCTGGTTCTCCTCGACCTTGACCTCGATGGGCTTTGCGACGGAGAGCGCGAGCTCGCCCTTCGGGCCCGTGACCGTGACATCCTGGCCGTCGACCGAAACGGTCACGCCGGCGGGGATGTCGATGGGAAGACGTCCAATACGCGACATGTCAGATCACCACACGTAGGCGAGGACTTCCCCACCCACGCCCTTCTGCTCTGCCTGACGGTCGGTGAGAAGACCGGAGGAGGTGGACAGGATCGCGACGCCCAGGCCGCCGAGAACCTTGGGGATCTCGGTCGAGCGTGCGTACACGCGCAGACCCGGCTTCGACACGCGCTTGATGCCGGCGATCGACCGCTCGCGGTTCGGGCCGTACTTCAGGGTGAGGGTGAGGGTCTGGCCGACGCGGGCGTCGGAGACCTCCCAGCCGGAGATGTAGCCCTCCTGCTGGAGGATCTCGGCGATGTGGGTCTTGAGCTTCGAGCTCGGCAGCGACACGGAGTCGTGGTGCGCCGAGTTCGCGTTGCGCAGACGGGTCAGCATGTCAGCGACCGGGTCTGTCATCGTCATTTCTTGGTTTCCTTTGTTCAGCGGTTTCGGATGCCGTTACACGACAGCCGACCTTCTTGATGGACCGACCGGAGAGGTCGGGGGGGGTGTCAGGCCTGGTTCTCGTCCGTCTTGAACGGGAAGCCCAGCTGGCGCAGCAGCGACCGGCCCTCGTCATCCGTCTTCGCCGTGGTGACGATCGTGATGTCGAAGCCGCGGACGCGGTCGATCTTGTCCTGGTTGATCTCGTGGAAGACCGACTGCTCCTGCAGACCGAACGTGTAGTTGCCGTGACCGTCGAACTGCTTGGGCGACAGGCCGCGGAAGTCGCGGATACGCGGCAGGGCGAGGTTCACGAGACGGTCCAGGAACTCCCAGGCACGGTCACCGCGGAGGGTGACGTGCGCACCGATGGCCTGACCCTCGCGCAGCTTGAACTGCGCGATGGACTTGCGGGCCTTCGTGACGACCGGCTTCTGGCCGGTGATCTTGGTGAGGTCGTCGACCGCACCGTCGATCACCTTGGAGTCGCGAGCTGCCTCGCCGACACCGGTGTTCACGACGACCTTGACGATCCCGGGGATCTGCATGACGTTGGCGTAGCCGAACTCGTCCTGCAGGGCCTTCTTGATCTCGCCCTGGTACTTCTGCTTCAGGCGGGGCTGGATCTTGCCAGCCGCCGCGGCAGTGGTGCTGCTCATGTTCAGAGGTCCTTGCCGCTCTTCTTCGCGTAGCGCACGCGGACGGTGCGCTTCACGCCATCCTTCGTCTGCTCCTCGACACGGTGACCGACCTTGGTCGGCTTCTTGGTCGAGGGGTCGACGAGGGCGACGTTGGAGATGTGGATCGGGGCTTCCATCGTCTCGATGCCGCCCGTCTTGGTGCCGCGCTGGGACTGACCCACACGGTTGTGCTTCGTGACGTAGTTGACGCCCTCGACGATGACGCGGTTCTGCTCGACGAGAACGTCGAGAACCTTGCCCTGCTTGCCGCGGTCGCCGCCCTTGTCCTGCTTCTTGCCAGTGATGACCTGAACCAGGTCACCCTTCTTGATCTTGGCCATGACGGTCAGATCACCTCCGGTGCGAGCGACACGATCTTCATGAACTTCTTGTCACGAAGCTCACGGCCGACCGGTCCGAAGATGCGGGTGCCGCGGGGCTCCCCGTCGTTCTTCAGGATGACGGCGGCGTTCTCGTCGAACTTGATGTAGGAGCCGTCGGGACGACGGACCTCCTTCTTGGTGCGGACGATGACGGCCTTGACCACATCGCCCTTCTTGACGTTGCCGCCGGGGATCGCGTCCTTGACGGTCGCGACGATGATGTCGCCGAGACCGGCGTAACGGCGGTTGGAACCGCCGAGCACACGGATCGTGAGCAGCTCCTTGGCGCCGGTGTTGTCGGCGACCTTGAGGCGGGACTCAGTCTGGATCATTTCTTACTTCGCCTTCTCGAGGATCTCGACCAGACGCCACCGCTTGGTGGCGCTGAGCGGCCGGGTCTCGTTGATCAGCACGAGGTCGCCGATGCCGGCGCTGTTCTGCTCGTCGTGGGCCTTGACCTTCGACGTGCGACGGATGACCTTGCCGTAGAGCGGGTGCTTCACGCGGTCTTCGACCTCGACGACGATCGTCTTGTCCATCTTGTCGCTGACGACGTAGCCACGACGCGACTTGCGGTAGCCACGGGCGTCCGCATCGCGCACGTCGTGGGCAGCCGACTCGTGACCGGCAGCGGGCGCCTCGACGACGGCCTCGGCGGCCGGCGCCTTCTTGGCGGCCTTCTTCTCGGTGGTCTCAGCCATCACTCGGCCTCTTCCTTCGTGGCCTCGGCAGCGTCATCCGCCTTCTTGGCCTTGGTCTTCTTCGCCTTGGACGCGACCTCGACGGGCGCGGGCGTGGCACGGATGCCCAGCTCGCGCTCGCGGATCACGGTGTAGAGCCGCGCGATGTCGCGCTTGACCGCGCGGATGCGGCCGTGGCTCTCGAGCTGGCCGGTGGCCGACTGGAAGCGCAGGTTGAACAGCTCTTCCTTGGCCTTGCGCAGCTCTTCGACGAGGCGCTGGTCCTCGAACGTGTCCAGCTCGCTCGGAGCGAGCGTCTTGGTTCCGACGGCCATTACGCGTCGCCCTCCTCGCGCTTGATGATGCGTGCCTTCAGGGGCAGCTTGTGGATTGCACGGGTGAGCGCCTCGCGAGCGAGCTGCTCGTTGACGCCCGCGACCTCGAACAGGACGCGACCCGGCTTGACGTTGGCGACCCACCACTCCGGCGAACCCTTACCGGAACCCATGCGGGTTTCGGCCGGCTTCTTCGTGAGGGGACGGTCGGGGTAGATGTTGATCCACACCTTGCCGCCACGCTTGATGTGACGCGTCATCGCGATACGAGCGGACTCGATCTGACGGTTGGTCACATACGCGGGGGTGAGGGCCTGGATGCCGAACTCGCCGAAGGAGACCTTCGTGCCGCCGGTGGCCTGGCCCGCGCGCCCGGGGTGGTGCTGCTTGCGGTACTTGACCTTACGGGGAATAAGCATTATGCCGATGCTCCTTCTGCGACGGGCGCCTCGTTGCGGGGCGCGCGACGACGGTCGCCACCACGGTCGTCACGACCGCGAGGCGCCTTCGGCGCGTTGGCCTGCTCGCGAGCGAGCTCCTTGTTGGTGAGGTCGCCCTTGTAGATCCAGACCTTCACACCGATGCGGCCGAAGGTGGTCTTGGCCTCGTAGAAGCCGTAGTCGATGTTCGCGCGCAGCGTGTGCAGCGGCACACGACCCTCGCGGTAGAACTCCGAACGGCTCATCTCGGCGCCGCCGAGGCGACCCGAGACCTGGATGCGGATGCCCTTGGCGCCGGCGCGCTGTGCGCCCTGCAGACCCTTGCGCATCGCGCGGCGGAAGGCCACGCGGGCGGAGAGCTGCTCGGCGATGCCCTGGGCGACCAGCTGGGCGTCGGCCTCGGGGTTCTTGACCTCGAGGATGTTCAGCTGGATCTGCTTGCCGGTGAGCTTCTCGAGGTCGGCGCGGATGCGCTCGGCCTCGGCGCCGCGGCGGCCGATGACGATGCCGGGGCGGGCGGGGTGGATGTCGACGCGGACGCGATCACGCGTGCGCTCGATCTCGATGCCGCTCACGCCGGCGCGGTCCAGCTGCGTCTGCAGGAGCTTGCGGATCTTGACGTCCTCGGCCACGTAGTCGGCGTAACGCTGTCCCGGCTTCGTGGAGTCGGAGAACCAACGCGACACGTGGTCCGTGGTGATGCCGAGGCGGAAGCCGTAGGGGTTGACCTTCTGTCCCATTACTTGCTCGCCTTCTTGCTGGTCTCGGCAACCTCGGGGGTCGCGAGCTGGATGGTGATGTGGCTCGTGCGCTTCTTGATCTGGAAGGCGCGGCCCTGTGCACGGGGCTGGAAACGCTTGAGCGTCGTGCCCTCGTCGACGTACGCGTTGCGCACGTACAGGTCCTGCTCGTCCAGGAACTCGCCGTCCTTGTCAGCCTTCACACGGGCGTTGGCGACCGCAGCGGCGACGAGCTTGTAGATCGGCTCGCTGGCACTCTGGGGCGCGAACTTCAGGATGGCCAGGGCCTCCTGAGCCTGCTTGCCCTTGATCAGCGCGACGACACGACGAGCCTTCTGAGGGGTCACGCGGATGTGCTTGACGCGTGCGATGGAATCCACCATTTCTCTCCTCCTCTAGTCCTCTCTAGGAACGCCACCGCGTCAGCGGCGGCGACCCTTCTTGTCGTCCTTCTCGTGGCCGCGGAAGGTGCGGGTGGGCGCGAACTCGCCCAGCTTGTGACCGACCATGGTCTCGGACACGAACACGGGGATGTGCTTGCGTCCGTCGTGCACGGCGATGGTGTGTCCCAGCATGGCGGGGATGATCATCGAACGGCGCGACCAGGTCTTGATGACGTTCTTGGTGCCGGCATCGTTCTGCGAGACGACCTTGCGAAGCAGGTGCTCGTCGACGAAGGGGCCCTTCTTCAGGCTGCGAGGCATCTTCCTCTACTCCTACTTGCGCTTCTTGCCGGCGTTGCGACGACGGACGATGTACTTGTCGCTTTCCTTGTTGGCGTGGCGGGTGCGACCCTCAGCCTGACCCCAAGGAGAAACGGGGTGACGTCCACCGGACGTCTTGCCCTCACCACCACCGTGCGGGTGGTCGACCGGGTTCATCGCGACACCGCGGACGGTCGGGCGGATGCCCTTCCAGCGGTTGCGGCCGGCCTTGCCCCAGTTGATGTTCGACTGCTCGGCGTTGCCGACCTCGCCGATCGTGGCGCGGCAGCGCGCGTCGACGTTGCGGATCTCGCCCGACGGCAGACGAAGCTGCGCGTAGGGGCCGTCCTTGGCGACGAGACGCACCGACGCACCGGCCGAACGCGCCATCTTCGCGCCGCCGCCGGGGCGGAGCTCGATCGCGTGGATCACGGTACCGGTGGGGATGTTCTTCAGCGGCAGGTTGTTGCCCGGCTTGATGTCAGCGCCCGCACCGGACTCGACGATGTCGCCCTGCTGCAGCTTGTTCGGAGCGAGGATGTAACGCTTCTCGCCGTCCACGTAGTGCAGCAGTGCGATGCGCGCGGTGCGGTTGGGGTCGTACTCGATGTGCGCGACCTTGGCGTTGACGCCGTCCTTGTCATTACGACGGAAGTCGATGACGCGGTACTGACGCTTGTGACCGCCACCGATGTGACGCGTGGTGATGCGCCCCTGGTTGTTGCGACCACCGGTCTTCGACAGCGGACGGAGCAGCGACTTCTCGGGCGTCGATCGCGTGATCTCGGCGAAGTCGGCCACCGACGAACCGCGGCGACCCGGGGTCGTGGGCTTGTACTTGCGAATAGCCATGTTGGTTGTCCTCTATCCCAGCTGTCAGCCGACGGCCGTGAAGATGTCGATGGTGCCCGACTTGAGCGTGACGATGGCGCGCTTGGTGTCCTTGCGCTTGCCGGTGCCGAAGCGGGTGCGGCGGGACTTGCCCGCGCGGTTGAGCGTGTTGACCGCAGCGACCTTGACGCCGAAGATCTTCTCGATCGCGAGCTTGATCTCGGTCTTCGAGGAGCGCGGGTCCACCAGGAAGGTGTACTTGCCCTCGTCGATGAGCCCGTAGCTCTTCTCCGAGACGACCGGCTTCAGGATGATGTCGCGCGGGTCCTTGTTGACGGAGACGTTCATGCCGAGACCTCCTCGGTGGTGGCGCTCTTGGACGCGACGAACGCGTCGTAGGCGGCCTTGGTGAAGACGATGTCGTCGGAGACGAGCACGTCGTAGGCGTTCAGCTGGTCGAAGCTGAGGACGTGGACGTACGCGAGGTTGCGCACGCTCTTGACCGCCAGCTCGTCACCGCGCTCGATGACGACCAGGACGTTCTTGGTCGGAGCGAGCTCGGCGAGGACGGCCGCAGCGGCCTTGGTCGACGGGACGCCGTCGATGCCGAAGGAGTCCACCACGTGCAGACGGCCACCGCGAGCACGGTCGCTCAGCGCGCCCAGGAGGGCGGCGGCGATCATCTTCTTGGGGGTGCGCTGCGAGTAGTCGCGCGGCTTCGGACCGTGGACGATGCCACCACCGGTCATGTGCGGCGCGCGGATGGAGCCCTGACGGGCGTTACCCGTGCCCTTCTGCTTGAAGGGCTTGCGGCCGGCACCGGAGACCTCGCCACGACGCTTGGTCGAGTGCGTGCCCTGGCGAGCCGCCGCGAGCTGCGCGACGACGACCTGGTGGATCAGCGGGATGTTCGTCTTGACGTCGAACAGCGCAGCGGGAAGGGCGACCGAGCCGGCCTTCTTGCCACTGGGGCTGTGGACGTCGAGCGCGAGAGTCGAGTCAGCCATGATCAGGCACCCTTCACTGCGTTGCGGACGTAGACGATGCGGCCACGCGCACCGGGGACGGCGCCCTTGACGAGCAGCAGACCCTTCTCGGCGTCGACGGCGTGCACCGTGAGGTTGAGGACGGTCACGCGCTCGCCACCCATACGGCCGGCCATGCGCATGCCCTTGAAGACGCGGCTCGGCGTCGACGAGGCGCCGATGGAGCCGGGCTTGCGGTGGTTGCGGTGCGCACCGTGGGAGGCGGAGACACCCTTGAAGTTGTGACGCTTCATGACACCCGCGGTGCCCTTGCCCTTGCTGGTGCCGACGACGTCGACCAGCTGGCCGGCCTCGAAGGTGGCGTCCACGGTGAGCTCCTGACCGAGTGAGTAGTCAGCGGCATCCGCGGTGCGCACCTCGGTGAGGTGGCGGCGGGGGGTCACACCCGCGGCCTCGAAATGGGCCGTCTGGGGCTTGTTGACCTTGCGGGGGTCGATCTGGCCGTAGGCGATCTGAACGGCGTTGTAGCCGTCACGCTCGGGCGTGCGCACCTGGGTGACCACGTTGGGGGCCACCTCGATGACGGTGACGGGAACGAGCTTGCCGTTCTCGTCCCAGACCTGGGTCATGCCGAGCTTCGTGCCGAGCAGGCCCTTGGAAACCTTTTCGTTGATGTGTGCCATGACCGGGACCTCAGAGCTTGATCTCGATGTTGACGTCGGCCGGGAGGTCGAGACGCATCAGCGAGTCGACGGCCTTGGGCGTCGGGTCGATGATGTCGATCAGGCGCTTGTGGGTGCGCATCTCGAAGTGCTCGCGGCTGTCCTTGTACTTGTGGGGCGACCGGATGACGCACACGACGTTCTTCTCGGTCGGAAGGGGCACGGGGCCCACAACGGTGGCGCCTGCGCGGGTCACCGTGTCGACGATCTTGCGCGCCGACGTGTCGATGACCTCGTGGTCATACGACTTCAGGCGAATGCGGATCTTCTGTCCCGCCATTGTCTGCTCACTCTCTTTCTCGCGTCGTACCTGCCCTGATCGCTCAGGGGGCATTGGACGCACATGGCACAGGGTTGTGCCGGGCACTTGCGCACCACTGTTCTGATGTCAGTTCCGATCGTTCGCGCGCACGCGGGCGAATCCTGTTTCCAGGAGAGATCGGATTGTGTTGTTCTGCTGCCCGCGGCCTAGGTCAGTGCGCTTTTCCGAAGAGGATGCGCCGCCTATGCACTGCCCTGGCAGTGATCCCGCACGTCGCTGACGCGCACGCAGGAATGTGGAACTGGTCTAGTCTACGTGTCCGCCGGGCGTGTCGCAAACCCGGGCGTGTCGCGCCGGGATGCCGGGCGTTGCCCTGGTCCCTCGCCGTGCGCGGCAGACACAAAAAGGGGAGGGGTGGGCCCTTGGGGAAAGCCCACCCCTCCCGGTCTCCGCGGGACGCGCGACCCCCCGACCGCGCGCCCCGGGTCTCAGCGCGCCGCGTCCCCCCGACGCGATGGCGCAGCGTTCAGAACGACGCGCAGGCGCGGACGACCGCGATGAGGACGCCCCCCGGCATCCACATCGACGGCGAATCGTCCATCGCCGGCAGGAGCCAGAGGCACGCGGTCGGATAGCCCGCACCGCGACGAGTGTGCTCGGGTCCCCCGAACAACATCCCCCATATATCCACGAGCAGCGCTCATGCCCCCACAACCTGTCACCGTGCACACGCGCAGACTCTGCGCGATGCGGCGGAACGAACCCCCACAGTTCATTCAGTCGGTTTTCAGCCCCCCGGCGTCGTACTGACCACTGTTGACGCTAGAGGGTGCACACCCCAGCGTCAAGTCGGATTCGATCTCGTTTTCGACACGGTGCGACGAAGGGGTGGATGCCTCGGCATCCACCCCTTCATCCGACCCGTCGGACCCGCTCGCAGCTCACGTGCCGATCGCGCCGTCGACCTGGTCGCGGACCTCGTCGACCTTCGCGTCGAACTGGTCGGGCGCGACCTTCTTCACGAAGCCGGCGGCCGCGTCGAGGACGTTGTCGCTGACCTCCTCGGCCTTGTCCGAGTGGATCACCTCGTCGATCTTGTCCTTGTTCTGCTCGAGAAACTGCGTGCCCTGTTTCACGATGTCATCCAGCCCCATGGCCGTCCCTCCTGCTCGATCGATGCGGCGCGGAGCGCGCTGAGAACATTCTGGCGACGCCGGTGCCGGCTGCCTAGAGGCATGCCCGCCGCGGACACGACGATGCCCCCGGGAGCACGTGGCTCCCGGGGGCATCGAGGGTGTGAAGTGCTTACTTCAGGATCTTCGTGACGGTACCGGCACCGACGGTGCGGCCACCCTCACGGATCGCGAAGCCGAGGCCCTCTTCCATGGCGATCGGCTGGATGAGCTCGACCGTCATCTCCGTGGTGTCACCGGGCATGACCATCTCGGTGCCCTCGGGCAGCGTGATGACGCCGGTGACGTCGGTGGTACGGAAGTAGAACTGCGGGCGGTAGTTCGTGAAGAACGGGTTGTGACGGCCACCCTCCTCCTTGGAGAGGATGTACGCGGTGCCCTCGAAGTCGGTGTGCGGCGTGACCGAACCCGGCTTGACGACGACCTGACCACGCTCGACGTCGTCGCGCTTGGTGCCGCGAAGCAGCAGACCACAGTTCTCGCCGGCCCAGGCCTCGTCGAGCTGCTTGTGGAACATCTCGATACCGGTGACGATCGTCTTCTGCGTCGGGCGGATGCCGACGATCTCGACCTCGGAGTTGATGGCCAGCGTGCCACGCTCGGCGCGGCCCGTGACGACCGTTCCACGACCGGTGATCGTGAAGACGTCCTCGATGGGCATGAGGAACGGCTTGTCCTTGTCGCGCACCGGGTCCGGGATGGACTCGTCGACGGCGTTCATCAGCTCGACGATCGACTCGACCCACTTCTCGTCGCCCTCGAGAGCCTTCAGGCCCGAGACGCGAACGACGGGGGCGTTGTCGCCGTCGAAGTCCTGCGAGCTGAGCAGCTCACGGACCTCGAGCTCGACGAGCTCCAGGATCTCCTCGTCGTCGACCATGTCGCTCTTGTTGAGCGCGACCAGCAGGTAGGGCACGCCGACCTGCTTGGCGAGCAGCACGTGCTCACGCGTCTGAGCCATCGGGCCGTCGGTGGCGGCGACCACGAGGATCGCGCCGTCCATCTGAGCGGCACCGGTGATCATGTTCTTGATGTAGTCGGCGTGGCCGGGCGCGTCGACGTGCGCGTAGTGGCGCTTCGGGGTCTCGTACTCGACGTGCGAGATGTTGATCGTGATACCACGCTGACGCTCTTCGGGAGCCGAGTCGATCGACGCGAAGTCACGCTGCACGTTGGTCGCCGACGGGTACTTGTCGGCGAGCACCTTCGAGATCGCAGCGGTGAGCGTGGTCTTGCCGTGGTCGACGTGACCGATCGTTCCGATGTTGACGTGCGGCTTGGTCCGCTCGAACTTGGCCTTGGCCACTGGGTCCTCCTCAGGACGTTCATGTAGAGGTTCCGGTCGCTGGATTGCGACCGGTGCTCTACGGGGATGGGTGTCAGTCTAGACGACTGGGTCTGTATTCAGTTTGTGCGGATGCTGTGCGCGAAGCGGTCTACGCAGAAGGCTCGGCGCACAGCATCCCAGAGGGTTACTCGCCCTTGTTCTTCTGGACGATCTCGTCGGCGACGGCCTTGGGGACCTCCGCGTACGAGTCGAACTCCATCGAGTACACGGCCCGACCCGAGGTCTTCGAGCGCAGGTCGCCGATGTAGCCGAACATCTCCGACAGCGGGACGAGGGCGCGCACGATCTTGATGCCCGACCCGTCCTCCATCGACTGGATCTGGCCACGACGCGAGTTCAGGTCGCCGATGACATCGCCCATGTACTCCTCGGGCGTGCGCACCTCGACCGCCATGAGCGGCTCGAGGATGGCGGGGTTCGCCTTGCGGATGGCCTCCTTGAAGCCCATGGAGCCGGCGATCTTGAACGCCATCTCGGACGAGTCGACGTCGTGCGACGCGCCGTCGAGCAGGATCGCCTTGACGCCCACGACGGGGTAGCCCGCGAGGACACCGACGTTCATCGCGTCCTGGAAGCCCTGGTTGGTCGGCTCGATGTACTCGCGCGGGATGCGGCCACCGGTGACCTTGTTCTCGAACTCGTACGTCTTGTCGGCCGTGACCTCGAGCGGCTCGATCGCGAACTGGATCTTCGCGAACTGACCCGAACCACCGGTCTGCTTCTTGTGGGTGTAGTCGTGACGCTCGACGGCCTTCTTGATCGTCTCGCGGTACGCCACCTGGGGCTTTCCGACGTTGGCCTCGACCTTGAACTCGCGCTTCATGCGGTCGACGAGGATGTCGAGGTGCAGCTCGCCCATTCCCTTGATGACCGTCTGGCCGGTCTCGGGGTTGAGCTCCGTGCGGAAGGTCGGGTCCTCTTCGGCGAGCTTCTGGATCGCGGTGCCCAGCTTCTCCTGGTCGGCCTTGGTCTTCGGCTCGATGGCGACCTCGATGACGGGCTCGGGGAAGGTCATCGACTCGAGGACGACGGGCTCGTTCGGGTCGGCGAGGGTGTCACCGGTGGTGGTGTCCTTCAGGCCGATCACGGCGTAGATGTTGCCCGCGGTGACCGCGTCGACGGGGTTCTCCTTGTTGGCGTGCATCTGGAAGATCTTCCCGATGCGCTCCTTCTTGCCCTTGGTCGAGTTGATGACCTGCGCACCCGAGTCGAGGTGACCCGAGTAGACGCGGATGTAGGTCAGACGGCCGAAGAAGGGGTGCACCGCGACCTTGAACGCGAGCGCGGCGAAGGGGTCGTTGGCGTCGGGGTGACGCTCGATGACCTTCTCCTCGTCCTTCGGGTCGTGCGCCTCGATCGCGGGCACGTCCAGGGGCGAGGGCAGGTAGTCCACGACCGCGTCGAGCATCGGCTGCACGCCGCGGTTCTTGAAGGCCGAACCACAGAGCACCGGGTACAGGTCACCGGCGACGGTGAGCTTGCGGATGGCGCCCTTGATCTCGGCGAGCGTGAGCTCTTCGCCGCCGAAGTACTTCTCCAGCAGCGCCTCGTCGGACTCGGCGACCGTCTCGAGCAGCTTCTCGCGGTACTCGGCCGCACGGTCGGCGAGGTCGGCCGGGATCTCCTGGACCTCGTACTTGGCGCCCATGGTGACATCACCCTTGGCGTCGCCGGGCCAGACCAGTGCGCGCATCTCGACGAGGTCGACGACGCCCACGAAGTCGTTCTCGGCACCGATCGGCAGCTGCAGCACGAGGGGCTTGGCGCCCAGACGGTTCACGATCGTGTCGACGGTGAAGTAGAAGTCGGCGCCCAGCTTGTCCATCTTGTTGACGAAGCAGATGCGGGGCACGTCGTACTTGTCGGCCTGGCGCCAGACCGTCTCGGACTGGGGCTCGACGCCCTCCTTGCCGTCGAAGACGGCGACGGCACCGTCGAGGACGCGCAGCGACCGCTCGACCTCGACCGTGAAGTCCACGTGTCCGGGGGTGTCGATGATGTTGATCTGGTGCTTGTTCCAGAAGCAGGTCACGGCGGCGGACGTGATCGTGATGCCGCGCTCCTTCTCCTGCTCCATCCAGTCGGTGGTCGAGGCGCCGTCGTGGGTCTCGCCCAGCTTGTGGTTGACACCCGTGTAGAACAGGATGCGCTCGGTCGTCGTCGTCTTGCCGGCATCGATGTGCGCCATGATGCCGATGTTGCGGACCTTGTTGAGGTCGGTGAGCACTTCTTGTGCCACGGGGTGTCCTTACGTGTGTGTTCGGGTTGCGGACGCTTCGACGCGGCCCTGCGGGCCTCGCTCAACGACCGGGGAGTGACCGCCGGTCGTTGAGCGAGCGCAGCGCGTCGAAACGCGTTACCAGCGGTAGTGAGCGAAGGCGCGGTTCGACTCGGCCATCTTGTGGGTGTCTTCGCGGCGCTTGACCGCGGCACCCAGGCCGTTCGAGGCGTCGAGGATCTCGTTCTGCAGACGCTCGGTCATCGTCTTCTCACGACGACCCTTCGCGTAGCTGACGAGCCAGCGCAGCGCGAGCGTGTTCGCGCGGTGCGGCTTGACCTCGACCGGCACCTGGTAGGTCGAGCCACCGACGCGGCGGCTCTTGACCTCGAGGGTGGGGCGGACGTTGTCGAGCGCCTTCTTGAGCGTTGCGACGGCATCCTGGCCGTTCTTCGCCTCGACGCCCTTGAGGGCGTTGTAGACGATCGACTCGGCCAGCGACTTCTTGCCGTCGACGAGGATCTTGTTCACCAGCTGGGTGACGATCGGAGCACCGTAGACCGGGTCGTTGACGACGACGCGGCGGGGTGCGGGTCCCTTGCGAGGCATCGGACTCAGCCCTTCTTGGCGCCGTAGCGGCTACGGGCCTGCTTGCGGTTCTTGACGGCCTGGGTGTCCAGGGCGCCGCGAACGATCTTGTAGCGGACACCGGGGAGGTCCTTGACACGGCCTCCACGGACGAGCACGAGCGAGTGCTCCTGCAGGTTGTGGCCCTCACCCGGGATGTAGGCCGTGACCTCGGTGCCGTTGCGAAGCTTGACACGGGCGACCTTGCGCATGGCCGAGTTCGGCTTCTTGGGCGTGGTCGTGTACACGCGGGTGCAGACACCCGCCTGCTGCGGGTTCGCCTTCAGGGCGGGCGCCTTGGTCTTGGTGACCTTGGGCGTACGTCCCTTGCGAACCAACTGCTGAATGGTTGGCACGTTCTCTCCTTGTAAAGCTGTGCCGGCTCTCGCCTGCACAGGTGCTGCACGGTGACAGCGATGGTGGCTTCACCACAGATCCACCGGCGCGGCGGATGCCGAGCATTGGGTGGTGGATATGCCGTGGGGGCGGCCTGTTCGCAGACCGGTCCCGATCGTGTGCCGAACCCCGTCCGGATGCCGTGGCACGGCGGACGGCGCGCGTATACGCACACCCGGTCAATACTACGCCGTATGACGAACGCGGGCAAACGCGCCCGGTGAGTCGCGCTCTGCTCTCGCGACGCTCGTCTCAGCGTTCGATGCGCGCGAGGTGGAACTCCTCGTCGCCGAGGAAGAACCGCTCCCCCGCGTCGATCTTCGAGCCCGGCTCCACCTCGACCTCCTCGCCCATGAAGGTGCGAACGAGCACCCCGTTCGTCGAGGCCAGATCGGTGATCGTCCAGACCTCGTCGTGCCGTTCGAGACGGGCGTGGGTCTTGGACACGGTGAGGGCCTCGCCGGCAACGGCGATGAGCTGGGCCTTCGGGAAGGCCGCGTCGGCGGCCGGGCGGCGCCCGAGGATGACGACGTCTGCCGTGATCGCGACCGGCGCACCGGATGCCGGGACGAGCTGCCACACCGCCGCGCGAACCCGCCGCGTGATGACCGTCTGGTCGATGTCGTCGTCGGCGCTCTCGCCGCGGAGGTGCTGGGCGGCGACCGCGCCCGCGGCCGAACGCGGCGATCCCGCAGCCGGAGAGCCGATGACCGCCGACACCTCGCCCGACAGCTCCGGGAAGCCGTCGGGCTCGTTCGGAGCGACCGCGAACGCCGGCCACGGTCGCGCGCGGCGCAGCGGCGGCTCCGCCGCGTCGGGCGTGAGCCCACGCTCCCCCGCGGCGGGCGCGTCCGAGGAGCCCGCCTGGGAGCCGTCGACCGCGGAGTCGGACGCATCCGCGGCGGGTTCGGCCGGTACGCCGTGGGCGGCTCGGGCGGCTGCCGCGGCAGCGGAGACCCGGGGCGCCGGTGCCGGTGCATCCGCCGCCTCGCCGACGTCGTGCGGCGACGGCAGCGCGGTGCTGCGACGGCCCGGCACGAAGTCGATGGGGGCATCATCGGTGACCGGCGGCATCGCGTGGCGCCATCCGGCACCGGAGCTGGGCGGGAACGGGGAGGGCGCGATCGCCGAGACGTCATCGATCTCCGACGGCCACGCCGCGTCGTCGTCAGCGGTGGCTTCCCCGGCGCGGACCGCGGCGGATGCCGATACGGGCGCCGGAGCGGGCGGACGGACCACGGCGGACGGCGGCGGCGACGACGTCGCGACGGGCTCGTCGAGCGCCTCGACGGCGACGGTTCCCGCCTCGGGCCGTGCGGGGGCAGGTTCCGCGGGCGCCGGGGCGGCCGTCGACGGCGAGGCGGGCGGCACCGTCGTCTCCGGCGGGGTCCAGGCCGGCGCGGCGGCGGGAGCGGGAGGAGCGAAGAGCCGCGCCAGGTCGTCGTCGTCCTCGCGCACGTCGTCGGACGGTGCTGCCGGCTCCGCCGCCGCGGCCGGCGGCAATGCAGAGACGACCGCGACTTCCGGCGTCATCGGGGCGGGTTCGGCGAACACACCGCCGAGGCTCGCGCGAGGCTGTTCGCGGCGGTGCGCCGACATGCCGCCGGCGCGTGCGCCGAGCCATCGCGCGGGCCCGAAACCGAGAATGCTCGCCCACACGACGAACAGCACCGCCGCGAGGGCGGTCATGCCGCCCCCGTAGCCGAAGCCCGGATTGATCCGGTGCGCCGCGACGACGACCAGCACCCACAGCGCGATCGGCCCCAGCACCGGGAAGAGCCCGATCAGAACGAGCCACGGGCTGAAGCCTCCCCACCGGAGGAGGGTGGCGACGTTCCACACGGGAACCCACCCCTTGTAGGGGGCCTCGCCCATCTTGCGGAACATCGCGGCCAGCGCCAGCGCGGTCCAGACATAGAGAGCGAGGCCCACCGCCAGGGCGACGAGGCCCAGCAGAGCGCCGACGGAGTCGCCGATGGGTGCGTTCATGCGGTGCGCCGCGGGCGCGAGGCCGCACGGCTCCCCCTCTCGAAGTGTGACCGGAACGATCGCGGGACGAACGATCTCAACGATACGGCTGCACGCAGCCGGCGCCACCTGTTCGTCGCGAGCGCGGCCCGCTCGTCCTCGACGATCCGCCAGAACTCCTCGGCCTCGTCGGAGGACATCGGGCGGGCGGAGAAGACCGCTTCATCGGCCGTCCGCGCGAGGGTTCCCGCCGCAGGACGAGCCAGCGCCCGTGCGATCTCGGAGCGCGTGGCCGCGGGCGGTGTGCGACGGCCGGCGTCGGCGGCGGCGTCGAGGTACTCGTCCCACCCCCCGGCGATCGCGTCGGCGGGTCGGTCCTGGCGCCGTCGCCGTCGGCGGCGCAGGGCCTTGGCGATCATGATCGCCGCGAACGGGCCGGCGAGCACGAGCAGAACCGCGAGGACGCCGCCGGTGATACCCAGCGTCGTCCACAGCCAGCGCAGGTCGAGGGGGTCGGGTCGGTCGGTCGGCGCGGCACTGTCCTCCTGCGCGGGACGCTGGGGCTGAACCTCGTCGACCCCGTCGGGGCGCACCGACGTGGCGATCTGCGGGTCGGGCTGCTCGGTGCGCTCGGTGCGCGGCGGGCGCGTGTGCTGGGGGGTGACGTCGACCGGGATCCACTCCCCGGATGCCGAGCGCACCTCCACCCAGGCCGAGACGTCGCCGGCGCGGCACACTCCGTCGACGCACGTCGCGGCATCCGGATCGCTCGACACGAGCCGCGTGCCGACGACGATCCGCGCCGGAAAGCCCAGCTCGCGGGCGATGAGGGCGACGGCGGTCGAGAACTGCTCGTCGTCGCCGACGGCGGCCACGAGGTCGTCCGCAGCCACGGCGGCGGGGTCGGCCTCGCGGGCGAGCAATGCCGTGAACATGCTGTCGATGCGCGCCAGCGAGTGTCCCGATGCGCTCGGCGCGAAGGTGTAGCCCGTCCCGAGCTGCTGCATCCAGGCGGCGCCGGCGGCCGGAGCGCGCAGCGCGTGGCTCAGGTAGCCGCGCGAGCGCAGCAGCGCGACGAGTCCGTCCAGCGCCGCACCGCCCGTGCCGACGGCATGCTGCTGCACCCAGGTGCGCAGGCTCGCCGGCGCCACGAGTTCGCCGCCGTCGGCCCCGGTCACCGACACCCCCGCCTGCCCCCCGGGAGCAGCCGCCGAGGTGAGGGCGCTCACCGCCGGTGCCGCGGCGCGCAGGCGATACGTGTCACCGGCGCTCCACGGTGTCGTCTCGACCGCCGCCTCGCGGGCACCGCTCACGTAGAACCCGTCGGCCAGCGCGGCGGCGCGCGGTCCGGCGAAGTCGACGGATGCCACGGCGCCGGCCGTCGGCATCCAGATGCCGTCCAGCGCACCGATCGTCACCTCGGCATCGATGGGAGCGCCCGCACCGAGAACGCGCGCCGCCGCGAGCCGCACGAACGGCTCGCCCGCCGGGTCGGTGCGGAAGACCGCGCCGTCGTAATCGTCCAGCACGGCCAGTCGCACGCGATCGGGGAGCGCATCCCCGGTGATGCGGAACAGCTCCTCGTCGACGCGCGCATCGGCGAACAGCGTCCGATACGCGCTCAACGGGCTGACCGCGCGCGAGATCTCCTGACGCGGTCCCGTCGCCTCGCGCAGGACGTCGCGCTGCGACGGCACCGCCACCGCCGGCACCGCGACGGCGACGGCCGCGGCGACGACGACCATGCCGACGCCGAGCCCGAGCCGGCGCAGTCGTGCACCCGCTCCCCGCGCGGCGCCGCCGGCCACCCGCACGCTGGCCGCGCCCGACGCGCGACGAAGCGCCTGCACCCGCGCGGCGCGGGTACGCCACGACAGCCACAGCACCCCACTGAGCAGCACCCCGGCGCCGACGGCCGTTTCGACCGGAGCGGGAAGCACGACGGGTCCGACGACCAGCGGCGCGCTGAGCTCCGTGCTGCCGAACAGCAGCCCGAAGCCGGCCATCGCGATCGCCACGGGCACAGCGAGCACGGCGAGCGCGTCTGTGCGCCAGCTCAGCAGCAGGACGCTGGCGGTACCGACGAGAAACACGACGAGCGCCGGCACCAGCAGGTTGCGATACGACCCGACCGGCAGGTCGACGGTGAGCAGATCCTTCCAGCCCCACAGCAGCCCCGCGACGAGCTCACCCAGTCCCTGGAGGAACGGCGCCGGTGCTCCGGCGCGCGAGGGGACGGCCACGGGCACCCCGACCACGAGGAGTGCGCCGGCGAGCAGTCCGGCGGCAGCCCAGCCGTTCCATTGCCGCCAGGCGACGAGGGCGGCGATCGCTCCCGCGAGAACGGATGCCGCGGCCACCAGCAGCAGGAACGACGCCGAGCGGTAGACCGGCCATGCCGCCACCGCCGCCAGCCCCACGGCTGCGAGAGCGTACAGCGCCCCGGCCGCGACCCTCACGAGCGTGCTCCGCGCAGGAGGAGTCCGGCGAGGTCCTCGAGCGCACCGATGGTCACGACGGTGAGCGGACCGACCGTCTGTGCGCGCGGGTGGGCGCGCTCGTCGCAGCGGACGGCGATGACCGCGGCATCCACCGGAAAGGCCAGCGTCGCCAGGCGCAGCGCCGCGAGAGGCACGCCCGAGCCGGCGACGAGGACAGCGACCGAGAGCCGTTCGTTGGCCTCGGCGGTCAGCCGGCACACCTCCGGGAACGGCATCGTCTCGACGAGGCGATCGACGCCGCTGAAGCCGTCGAGCACGGCGCGCGGGGCGCCCGCGGCGATGTGGCGGATGGCGCGCAGGCGCCCCCGGACGACGCGCGGGATCTCGGCACCGACGACGATGTCGAGGTCGCGCGCGTCGTGCACGGCGCGCAGGGCCAGGGAGGATGCCGCGCTGACGGCGAGTTCGAACTCGTCGTCGGATGCGTACTCCGCGCTCGACAGTCCCAGCACGACCGCCATCCGCGAGCGGCGCGACTCCTCGTACTGCCGGACCATGAGCCGGCCCGTCTTCGCCGTTGACTTCCAATGGATCTGGCGGCGGGCATCACCGGGCGCGTACTCGCGGATCGCGTGGAAGGACATGTCCGCATCGACGAGGCGCCGCGTGGCACTGCCGTCGAGGTCGCGGATGAGTCCGGCGCTGGTGGACGGCACGGCGACGGTGCGCGGGTGGACGAACAGCTCCTGTACGTCGTCGAAAGCATGCTCGCGGCGCAGCAGCCCCAGCGGATCGGAGCGGATCGTGGTCGCCGGACCGATGCGCACGATGCCGCGACGCTGCGGCGGCAGGTCCACCGCGTGACGGGAAACCCCGTCGGCGGCGAGGAGCGGAACGCCGAACTCGACCAGTCCGGGCCCGATCGGGATGTCGATGCGGCCGGGCAATGCCGTGGCGCGCCCGATGTTGCGCACGACCACGGTCGCCCGCGCCGCCACCCCCGCGACGACGCGCTCCCGGTCGAGCACGAGGCGCACCTCGTACGTGCGGGCACCGAGGAGGAACGGCAGGGCCATGGCGAGCAACGCCGCCGCGGCCGCGCCGGCGACGAGGGCCTCGACCCATCCGAACGCGAGCCCGGCCGAGAGGCCTGCGGTCGCCGTCAGCACCGCCAGGGCCCCGGCGGGCCTGATCGTCGCGCGGCACCACGCGGTGGCGGCGCGGACGGCCGCGCGCCCGCTCGCCCACACCCGCGAGGCGCGGACGGCCGCTCCCACCAGGCGACGGCCGCGGCGCGCCGTGACCTCCGTCCGCTCGCCGGTGAGGCTGGTTGCCGAGGTCCGCGTGAGCCGTGTGTCGGTCACGGACGACCGACTCTCGCCGCTGCTCACGCGCTGTCCCGGCGGGTGGGCGGCGCCACGTCGAGAAGGACCTGACCGATGACGGCCTCGGGGGCGACGCCGTCGAACTCGGCCTCCGCGTGCAGGATCAGCCGGTGAGCGAGCACCGGGACGGCGAGCCGCTTGACGTCGTCGGGAGTGACGTACGTGCGCCCGTGGGCGGCGGCGCTCGTGCGCGCGGCCCGCGTCAGGGCGAGGGCCCCGCGGATGCTGACGCCCAGGCGGACCTCGTCGGCCGCCCGCGTCGCGTCGACGAGCCGCGCGATGTAGTCGAGCACGAGCGCGTCCACGTAGACGTCCGCGGCCAGTTCGCTCATCCCGACCAGCGCCCCCGGGGTGAGCACGGGCGACAGGTCCGCGGTCGCGACCGCGGCGCGGTCGAGGATGCGGACCGTCGCCGCGTGATCGGGGTAGCCGAGCGCCGTGCGCAGCAGGAAGCGGTCGAGCTGGGCCTCCGGCAGGCGGTAGGTGCCGGCCTGCTCGACAGGGTTCTGCGTAGCGAGCACGAGGAAGGGGGCACCGACGGCGCGCGTGACGCCGTCGATGGTCACGCTCCCCTCCTCCATCACCTCCAGCAGCGCCGCCTGCGTCTTGGGGCTTGCGCGGTTGATCTCGTCGGCGAGGACGATGTTGGCGAAGATGGGGCCGGCGTGGAACTCGAACGCACCGGTCTTCTGGTCGTAGACGGTGATTCCGGTGATGTCACCCGGAAGCAGGTCGGGGGTGAACTGGATGCGGGTCGTCGTCCCCTGCACCGATTGGGCCACGGCGCGGGCGAGGGAGGTCTTGCCCGTGCCCGGCACGTCCTCGATGAGCACGTGGCCTTCACTGAGCATGGCGGTCAGGATGAGCTCGACGACATGACGCTTGCCGAGCACGGCGCGCTCGACGTTGTCGGCCAGTTGCGCAAAGGTCTGGGCGAACCAGGTCGCCTGCTCGGTGGTGATCGTCATGAGGACTCCGTCGGGTCAGCCGGCCGGGTTCGGCGCGGTGGAGGGCGTACAGCGTGTCGCGAGCTCTGCGCTCGCGGGGGCGAGGCTCCAGCCTTGCCCGGACCAGTCGACGACGACACGGATGCCGGTGACGCGCACGGCCTCCGCGGGCACCGTCCACGGGTCCGTGCCGGGAACCAGCAACGCGTCGTTCTTGTCGTAGTAGCGGATGCCGGCGGCATCGAACGTCACCGCGGCATCCGAGCCGCTCGATCCGGCGGTGCGCGTGAGGGTCGTGCCGCCGGTGCACGTGCCGAGCGACCAGGACGCCTGCACCTGGTAGGGAGCGCTGCCAGCGGCGGGGACGACATCGCCCCAGTCCGACTGCCACCACCCGTCTTTGTGCTCGTAGCGCACCTCGATCCCGGGGTCTTTGTCGAACACGCTGCTCGGCAGTGCCCGGAAGACGACGTTGTTGTCGTTCGGCGGCGTCTCGGGCGACGTGGGCGTCTGATCGATCGTCCACGTGGCGCGGCCCGACGGGGTGCCGTCGCCGGCGACGTGGGCGGTGGGGCCGACGACGAAGGTGTACCCGGTCGGCGCGGCTCCGCTCTGCACCGCGCGCACCGTGTTGGTGACGGTGGCCCGACCGAAGGAGCGGGAATCGAACCACGACTCCGCGCAGAGGGCGAAGGTGTACAGGCGCCCGTCCGGGAGACCGCGGAAGACGCGCTGTCCGCCGTCGTCGCTCGTGCGACAGCTGTCGACGGAGACCGGGGCGCCGTCCTGGCCGACGGGGCCGTCGAGACGCACGATGCCGTACCGCACCCGGGCGCCGTCGCCCCCCGGCGTCGCCGTTCCCACCGCCGTGATGTCGACGCGGCCGCCGCCGACGTTGACGGCCGTGAGGGTCAGCGTGCCCTGCGTCGGCGCACCGATGCCGTGCGCCGACACCGTCGTGGAGCCGATGGCGGGGCCGGGCAGGCCCGGCGGGGCCGTGTACCGCGACAGCGGCGTGATCGTCACGTCGGTCGCCGTGTTCGCGCCCACGCGGAACGCGGGCACCGTGACGGTGGTCTGCGACGAGCCGACGGCGATCGTCTGCGTCTCGCCGACCGGACTGGTGATCTGCAGAGATCCGGTGTTCGCGGCATCCACGCCGGAGATCGCCAGCGACGCGACGCCGCCGTCGGCGCCCGCGACGACGGGAGCCGCGGTCGCACCCGTGGGAGCCGATGGCGGGTCGTACGCCCACGCGGTCGTGCGCACCGCGGTGAGCGATGACCCCACCGCATTCACCGCGACGGCCTCGTAGGAGCGCTGCTCGCCGTTCGGGGCGCTGATCGGCGGGCAGATGCCCTGCGGGGTGCACACCGCCACGCGCTGGCCGCCCTGACGGACCTCGAACCCGGTGAGCACCGGGTAGGCGGCCTGCGCCGGTCCGGGATCGACGCGGAGCGTGAGAGAGCCGTCGGCGTAGGCGGACTGGGCCACGCTCGCCGGCGCCTTCGGATAGCCCTGCAGGTCGAGGAGGATCCGCCCGTCCCGGGCGCTCGCGCTCTGGCGGCCCTGGGCGTCGCGGACGGTGAAGCTCGCCGCGCACGTCGCACCCGGCGCATCCGAGGTCCACGATGCCGAGACGCGGCTGGGCGAGACCACCGCGAAGCTCACTCCGGTGCAGACGCCGGCCGGGGCGACGGAGACCACCTGCAGCGGCGTACCCGGCAGCGGGTTGACCTCGCCGGCCGCACCGATGACGTCGATCGTGCACGACGAGCCCGATGCCTGGCTGCACTGCTGCTGCACCGAACCGCCCTGGGGCAACGTGGACGGGGCGGCGCCGACCCGCAGGGAGATCCGCGCCGGGGCGACACCCGGGTGCGACGTCACCTGGACGACGACGCTCTCGATCGTGCCGGGCGCGGCCGCATCGCGGCCTCGAACGCTCAGCTGCGCGCCCTGCAGCGCGAGGTCGAAGGATGCCGGGGTCCCGTCGACCCGGTAGACGATCGCCTCGGGGCGCCCTTGCCAGGTGGTCATCGCGCCGAGGTCGAAGACCTGGGTGTCGCCCGGAGCGACCTCGAGCGCGGCCGGCGACAGCCGCGGCTGCGGGGCGATCGGGGTCACCACGACCGGGATGGCCAGGACGGTCCAGGCCGGCTGACCGGCCAGGCGTACGAGCACCCGGCAGGTGTCCGTCCACGGCGCGTCCGCGCCGGCCGCGTAACGCAGGGTGGTTCCGCCGACGGCGGTGCACGATGCCCCGGGCCGCGCGCCCGAGGCGCGGGTCTCGCCCGACAGCTCCAGGGCGCGACCGCGCGGCACCGTGATGAGCGCGGCGAGGTCGACATCGGCCTGCGCGTTCTCGCCGACGGTGAGCGGGGGCGCCCCGGCACGCAGCGCCAACGGCGTATCGGCGGCGGCCGGGATCCTCAGGAACGCGTACGTCGTCACCGGCCCGGCGGACGTCTGCCCCGTGACCGAGAAGGGGATCACGTGGGCGCGGTCGTCGACGGTGCCCACCAGGCGCGTCCCCTCGACGGTGATGCCGTCCATCGGTGCCCAGAGCCCGACCGACAGGTCGCCCGTGTCGCCTCCGGACCACAGCACCTTGCCGGAGAGCACGTCGATGCCTCGCGCCAGATCGGCGCGTCCGTCGGCGTCGAGCACGGTGTCGGAGACGACCGGGAAGTCGGCGACGCGCTGGGCGACCACCCGCACGACGATGAGGCCGCGGGCGGTGTTTCCGGCCGAGGAGACCACGTCGTAGAGGAACGACATCGTCCCGGGTGTCGGTCCCGCCGCGATCGTGACCGTGTCGTCGCTCTGCGACACGAGTCGCTGTTGCAGACGAGTGAACTCCGCCGTCGGCGACCCGTCCAACGCGAACTGAGGCACGTCGGGGCGCACCCGCTGCAGGGTCAGCGTGCCCTGCAGGGGGTCGATGTCATTGGCGAGGGGATGCACGCGCAGCACGTTGCCGTCACCGGCTTGCACCTGCACGTAATCGGTGTAGGTGATGGGGGCAGGACTGGCATCGCCGCTCAGCACCCCGACGCGGACGGTTCCGACGCCCGCGGCGCCGGACGGGTCCACCACCCGGTAGGTGAACGTGTCCTGCCCCGAACTCCCGGCATCGCTGGAGTAGACGATGGACGCACCGTCGGCGGAGATGACGGCCGAGCCGTGCGCGGGCTGATCGACGATGCGATCCAGACGCACGACGTCGCCGTCCGGATCCATCCCGAAGCCGTCGAACGCGATGACCGTGGACAGTCCGCTGAGCACCCGCCCCGAGAGCGTCCGCGGCAGGGGGTCGCGGTTCGCTCCGTCGCCGACCACGCTCAGGTGCACGGTGGCGGTGTCGCCGAGCGCCGGTGCGCCGGTCGTGAACGCCCGATAGGAGATCGTGACGTCCCCCGGCGTCGTGGGAGCCAGCACTCGCAGCACATCGCCGGCGGCGAAGGCGAGGACGTCGGGGCGCGAGGCGACGATCGACTCCGGGTCCAGGCGAGGGCGGGTGCCGACCGCCGCGACGTCGTTGTCCAGCACCGGGATGTCGATCTGCGCGCCCGCGCGCACGACGGCACGATCGTCGACGGCGATCGGCGCCTGCTCGGCGGCGGGCGGCAGCAGGTACACCGTCGCTTCACCGGTGATGGCCGAACCCTCGTCGGTCGTACCGTCGCCGACCCGGTACGAGACGGTTCCCAGCAGACCCGGCGCGCCGGATGCCGTCGAGCCCGACACCCGCAGCTGGCTCTGGGCCACGACGTCGGCCGACAGGGAGGCACCGGTGACCGGGCGGATGACCAGATCGCTCAGCAGCAGCACCCGCCGGGTGGGGTTGGTGACCGCGGCGAGGACGTCGACGGTAGCATCGGCCTGCGGACGCACGAAGGCGACGACCGGCGAGGTGGACAGGTCGGCGGGCCCGCCGGGGTCGAGCAGCGTGAGTCGGACGGTGCCGGTGGCCTCGTGCCCTCCCGAAGACACCGTGACGGCGACACGGTAGGCGCCCGGCGACGCCGCGACGACGTCGAACGTGGTCGAGCCGCCGACGACGGTCGCGGTGGCCGCCGCATCATCGAGCACGCGCGCCGCGGTGAGCGTCAGGTCGCCGGCGGTCCCCGTGACGTGCGGGGCGACGTCGACCGACACGCGCGAGCCCGCCACATCGACGACGGCGAACGACTGCAGGGCCGGCTGCGCGTCGCCCCGGATCCGCACGACGAGCTGCCGGGTCGCGGTCGCGCCGCGGACGTCGGCGACGGTCACCGTGATCGACTCGGCCTGCTCGCCGGCCACCCCGGCGTCGCGGTGCTGGAACACGACGTCGCCCTCCGGGGTGGTGGCGACCTCGCCGAGACCGGAGTCGTCGCTCGCCGACAGGAGCAGAACGGGGTCGCCTTCCGGGTCCACCCAGTCGCCGAGCACGGGAACGGTCACCGTGCCTCCGGGAGCCACCTCGGGGCTCGGCCAGTCCTGGCGGCACCCCTCGACGCCGCACCACACCGGGGCGGAGTTCTCGTCCTCCACCGCGACGCGCAGCGTCACCGTCGCCGGCGGCGAAACGAGCCCGTCCGCCGTCGTGCCGTCGGTGACCGCATAGCTGAACGTCGCCGATCCCGTCGCTCCGGGGGCGACCCGCACCGCAAGGCGCTGGCGGTCGTCGGTGGTGGTCACGGTGCCGAAGGCGGGGTCGAGGCCGGTGACCGATGCCGGGTCGACGGCGAGGACGTCATCGTTGGGATCGTGATCGTTCAGCAGGACCGGAAGGCTCACGAGGGCACCCGGCCGCACGCCGAACGCATCGTTCTCGGCGACCGGAGGGCGCGGGTCGATGATGGGCGGCGGCTTCTGGTCCGACGTCTTCGGCGCCGTCTTCACCTCGTCCTCGATGTCCCAGTTCTGGCTGGAGGGCAGCAGGCGCCCTTCCGGGACGGACCAGACCCACCCTGATCGCGCATCGTTGAGGATCACGCTGTCGCCGGCATCCACGAAGACGGGGCGACGCTGGGAGCCCAGACCCTGCCCGCCGTAGTCCAGTGGCACATCCCCTCCGGTGGAGGTCCACAGGGTGCCCCCGCGCGTGCCCTCGGCGAGCCACGCGGCGCTGATGACGCCGCCGCGACTGACCGGACGGGCGGGGGTGCCTCGCGAGGTCGTGCTGTCACCGAAGATGCGCTCGGCCGCGACCGCGGAGACCGGAATGCGCACCAGACCCGTGTCGTCGGCGACGTAGACGGCATCGCCGTCCACCGCCGGTCGACTGACCGCGATGGTGCCCGTCAGCGAGATCGTGCCCGTCCCACGGCTCGTCCAGAACCGTCCCGCACCGCTGCCGGCAGTGTCCAGGAGCACCCAGTCATCGCCGGCGGCAGTGAGAACGGGGCGCTCCACCGTGGCCGCGACCTTGTCGGCGGCGGCGACCCTTCCCGAGGCGAGGTCGATCCGCGAAACCGTGCCGGCCGACGCCGAATAGCTGAAAACCACGCCCGACGATGCGGCCGCGACGGCGGCGGCGGCCGGAACATCGATCGGCGCGGCGGGTCCGGCCGAGAGCCGCCCCGCGAAGACCGCCCCCGCATCGGTGCGATAGGCCACGACGTCACCGGAGGCGTCGATGTCGGCCGTCCCGGCGGGCGCGGGCGTCGCGGTGCGCAGCCCCTCGGCGTCGAGATCGACCGGTGCGGCGTCGTCGATGCGCTCGACCTTGGCGTCGTTGTCGGTGAACATGTACGCACCGTCGGCGGACGTCACGATCCGACTCGGATTGCTGACGGCGCGCACCGTGTCGATCTCTCCGATCGCGGTGTTCACGCGCGCGTAGCGCAGCGTGTCGGCCTGCAGAACCCACGCGGAGCTCTGCGACGGCGGGGTGCGCTGCGCGTCCAGCCCTGGCCACACCACGCTGACACCGGCGATCAGCGCCGCCGTCGCGCCCGCGGCGGCGAGACCGACGATGCTGCCCCGCCTCATCAGCGCATCACCGTCCACAGCGCCGCGGCCGCGGCCAGCAGTCCGCCGCCCACGACGAGGGCGCCGACGATCGAGAGCGCGATGACCCGCGGTGACCACAGCGCACGCGGTGCGGAGGCGCTCAGCCCCGTCGCGTCCTCATCCCCGCTGGGGGTGCGACGCGCCGTGGCGTCCGGCGTCGTGCGCCGACGCCCCTCCGCGACGCGGCTGCGTGCGGGCCCGCGCGCCGACACGTCGGTGAAGTCGATCGCGTCGGATGCCGGCATCCACTCCTCCGTCGGCACCTCCAGCGCCGTGGGCGCGATCCCGGCCGCGCGCTGCACCTCGCGGACGGCCTCGCCGAACTCCCGCGCCGAGGCGTACCGGCGGTCGGGGTCTCGGGTCATCGCCGTCGCGAGGACCTGCTGCAGCGCGTCGGGAACATCCGGACGGGCGATCGGCACGAACGTCGCCCGTGCGATGCGGCGACGCATCAGCTCGCGGGTGTTCTGATCCTTCTCGCGCCTCTCGAACGGGCTGTGCCCGGCCAGCAGCGAGTACACGGTCGCGCCCAGGCTCCACACCTCGCTCGCGATCGTGCCGCCGCTGTGCTCGGCGACGACCTCCGGCGCGCTCCACGGGATCGACATCGCCAGGACGTCGGATGCCGCGCTGCGCTGCAACGACGCGGAGATGCCGAAGTCGGCCAGCACCGCCGACCCGAAAGTGGTCACCAGGATGTTGCTCGGCTTGATGTCGCGGTGGATGAGACCGGCGCGGTGCGCCGACTCGAGCGCACCGGCCAGACGTACGGCGACGGCCATCACCTCATCCACCGGCATCCGCTCGATCCGGTAGCGCTGCGCGAGCGAGCCCGGACAGTACTCCATCACGATGTACGGCCGTCCGTCGGCGGAGATTCCGGCCTGGTAGACCGTGACGATCGCCGGGTGCGCCGACAGATGCGCCAGCACGTCCGCCTCGGCATTGAACATGCGCAGCAGGTCGGGGTCACGCTCGCCGGCCGGCAGCACCTTCACGGCGACCGCGCGTCGCGGCATGTCCTGTTGATACAGGAACACGTCGGCGAAGCCGCCGGATCCCAGCGGACGCACGTAATCGAGCCCCGGCAGCTGCGGCGGCGCAGACGGGAGCCTGCGCGTCATGGCACCCCTCAGTCATCTCGCGACCCCATTCCCGACGACGTCGGGAACCCGGCCATGCTAACAAAGCCACCTCGCCGCACCGCGGCGCCCGCTCCGCCCCGCTTCGCCTCGGGGCGAGCCGGCGCGGGTCAGAGCTCGGGAAGTCCGGGGTCGGCGTTCGGCTCGAACGGCGCATCCAGCGAACGGGTGAGCTCCTCGAGCATGGCGGCGATCTGCGGCTCGACGTACTGCGCGATGGCGGCCTGGATGCGGAGGCGATGGTGCAGCAGCACGGCGCAGACCTCGCGACCCACCATGTTGGCGTAATCGTCGGCCAGTCCGACCTCTTGGCGGAGGGCCGCCTTCGCATCATCGCTGAGCGGCGGCAGGGCCGGGATGTCGGCGTCCTCCTGTTCCGCGAGCCCGCCGATCGTGAAGAGGAACGGCGCCCCCGGCACCGGATCCGGATCGAGGGGAAGTCCCTCGAACTCGGGGTCGAGCCCTTCCGCGGGGCGGTAGCTGCGCGCCCGGTTGCGGGCGGCCTGCTGGTCGAGCTCGGCCTGCAGCATCGGGAGGTTGCGCGACGTGTACTCCGCGACGGCATGATCGACGATCGTCTTGATGCGGGTGGAGAGCCCGTGCTGCACACCGTGCGGAACATCCGCCCCCAGGCCCGCGGCCGACAGCACCGGCGAGCCGAAGCAGCGGCGGCACGGCGCGACGCGCCCGCGGTGGGTGGCGGGCTCCCAGCGCGGCAGCCAGCGCAGCCAGGCGTCCACCGCCTGGCTGACCTGGGTCTCGATCGACCGCTCCACGGGTCCATTGTTGCGGCATCCGCGCCGATCGCGGGGGATTTCCGGCCACGACTCAGTCCTCGTCGCGCTCCCACGGCCAGCGAGGCCGTTCGGCGGCGGTGCGCACGAGCGCGATCGCCCCCCATCCACCCACCAGCGCGGCGGCGGCCAGCACGACGGCGAACCACGAGGTCGCGAATGCGCCCACAGCGGCCACGATGCGCGCGCCGTCCACTCCCGAGAGCACACCGCCGGCCAGCACGCCGACCAGGTAGGCGAGCACCGTCGCCACCGTCACGATCGCCGCGCTGCCGTATCGCCTGCGCTGCGGGCGCACAGAGAACCAGGTCGAGACGGCGAAAGCGCCCACGGCGAACGTGCCGCCGACGATGCCGGGCAGCTGCCCCAGCCCGGAGACCGGCAGCACCTCCGCGCCCGTGAACAGGCTGAGCATCCCGAACCCGCCGATCAGCAGGGCGAAGAACCCCACGACGGCGAACGCGGTGGCCACCGGCGGGGTGAGCCCGCCTGCGCCACCGCGTCCGCGCGGATCGGTCATCAGCTCTGGTGCAGCCTCGGGCCCGCCTCGAGCGTGCGCTCGTACTCGCGCTGCGCCTCGTCATTCAGCTCGGTGACGCGCTTGCCGCGAGCCGCGACCCACGCGCCGAACCAGATCGTGAGCTCACGGCCGAGCACGAAGGCCACGATCGCGAGCGGGGCGAGCAGCTGCCCCTGAACGAGGTCGGCACCCTGCCGCGCGGTGAGCGTCCAGAACGGCGCCTGGAACAGCTGGCCGAGGAGGTGCCCCGCGTAAGCGACGACGCCGACGAGAAGGCCGAAAATGACCCAGTGGCCCCAGCGTCCACGATTGATGACGGCACCGAGCAGCCAGAAGCCGATGAAGAAGACGACCACCGGCACCCACAGCCACCACGACTGCACCGCAGCCAGCGCGGCGGTGCCCACGTTGGCACCCGTCACCTCGCCCCGGATGGCCTGCAGGCCGAGCGCGGCGCCCAGGTACAGGATGCCGAAGGCCACCGCCGCCAGCAGGCCGATCGCGCCCGCAGCGCCACGGTTGCCGCGCAGACGCGGCGGCTCGGGAGCCTGCACGAAGATCGGCTGCGGGGCGGGGGCCGCGGCCGGGACGACCGGCACGACCGGCTCCGCGACGACGACGGTCTCCGCAGAAGACGAATAGGCGCCCGGAACGTACGTCTCGTCGACCGGATCGTCGGCGAAGGAGGATCCGTAGACCGGTTCCGTGTGCGTGGCGGGCGTCGACTCCGCGCGCGCTGGCTCGGCGACCACGGGCTGCGGCGCCTGCTCGGACGCGGCCGACGCGGACGTGTGGACAGCGTCGGCGGCCTCGGCATCCGCTGTCGAGGGCGCATCGACGGCGGCCTCGCGAGAAGCGGCTTCGGCGTCGGCGAGCCCCGCATGGGCACTCGCGACGGCCTCATCGACCGACGTGGTCTCGACCGGGGTGTTCTCCTCGATCGGTTCGCCGTACTTGGGGTCGCTCATGGCGTGTGCTCCTCACGCGGGACGTGTGCCGCCGCACAGCGAGCGTAACGCCGGGGTGGGGCACCGACGCGGAGCCATGCCGACGTGTCTCGACGCCCGTGCCGCGCGCGCCGCTTATCGTGAGGCCATGACCTCACGCCGACTCGCCGCCCTCGGCATCAGCCTGCTCGCGGTTCTCGCGCTGAGCGCCTGCGCCGGCACGCCCGACGCCGTCGGGACGGGGACGGCGTCGGCCCCCGCCGCGTCGGCGGCGCCGACGCCGGTGATGACGCTCGCCCCGTTCCCGATGGGGCCGGCCACCTCGACCACTCCGCTGCCCTCGAACCTGCCGCAGGGATGCCGGGACATCCTGACGGCGAGCGTCCTGCAGGAGCTCGACGGCGTGCCGCTGAACGCGGAGGGGATGGGCGGCGGCATCCGCAGCGACAGCACGCGCGTGTGCGTCTGGGGGGAGCCGGGCGCGGTCGGCACCCGCCTCGTGACCCTCATCGGGTACGCCCCCGACCAGTCGGCTCACGACGCGCTCTACGCCCTCGGCAACGACGGCTACACGTGTTACGAGCCGCACGGCGGCATCCGCTGTGAGAAGACCTGGCAGTCCGCGACCCTCCCGGTGCAGGAGGGGCGCACCCTCTTCTACCGCGACGGTGTCATCGTCGACACCCAGTACTCGAACCTCGCCCCGGCCGGTTACACCGACGCCATCATCGACGCCCTCTGGCCGCCCGCCGGGTCCGTGCCGCGGACGCCGGCGCCCGCCCCCAGCCCCTCGGCGACGCGGTAGCGGTGCGCGGTCAGCCCCAGACGCGCTTCGCGATGCGGCTCACGTAGTCCGAGGGGTGCCAGCCGCGCTCGCTCGTCGACAGCCACCGTCCGCCGCCGGCTTCGATCGTCTCCGTCAGGTCGCCGTCGGTGCGCGTGCAGCGTGTGCGCTCGCCCTGCGATGAACAGGTGAACCCCGCCGCGGGCAGCGCCGCGGCCGCGATGGGCCCGGCATCCGTCGGGACATCCGCGAGCGTCGTGGTCACGGTGCCGGCGTCGGCGCGCCATGTACAGGTGAACACGACCTGCGGTCGCAGGGCGTCGACCAGCTGCGTCGCGGTGGTCATCGGTGCGTCCGACGATGCCGTCAGCCCGGCAGCCCCGGGGGCGAAGGTCAGCGTGGCGTCGAGCGCCTCGTCGTAGAGGTCGGCGCAGCGGGCGGGCACGCCATCGACGGAGGCGGCCTTCCCGGTCGCCTCCGCGGCCGGAGTCGACGTGGACGAGCGCCCGGCCGCGTCGCCGAGCCACGACACGGATGCCGGGATCATCGGAATCGCGAGGAACGCCAGCACGCCGACGGTCGCCGCACACGCGATACCGACGACCCACGCGAACGCCGCGTTTCTTCCTCCGACCCGAGCCATGCGCTCAGGCTATCTCCGCGCCCCCACGCACCCGCCGCGCCCTCCCGCGAGCCGCCAAGATCTGCCCGAGCCGCCATGGCCCGGCGCGCCAGATCATGGCGGCTCGCGCGGAACATGGCGGCTCGCGGAAATGGGAAAGGGCCCCGGGGACGTGTGTCCCCGGGGCCCTTTGGCCTCGATCAGTTGTAGGTGCCGGGCGTGAAGTCGTCCGTCGAGAAGCTGTCGAAGTCGACGTAGCTCAGGTCGGCGTCGCTGTACGCGCCGTCCGAGGCGAAGATGCGGTTGGGATACCGCTCGCTCTTGGCCTCCTCCGTCGCCTCGACCACGACGTTGCGGTACTTCGCAAGGCCGGTGCCGGCGGGGATGAGCTTTCCGATGATGACGTTCTCCTTGAGGCCGACGAGCGGGTCGCTCTTGCCCTCCATGGCCGCCTGCGTCAGGACGCGGGTGGTCTCCTGGAACGATGCCGCCGACAGCCACGACTCCGTCGCGAGCGACGCCTTCGTGATACCCATCAGCTCCGGACGGCCCGATGCCGGGCGCTTGCCCTCGGCGACGGCCTCGCGGTTGATCTGCTGGTAGCGCTTGAAGTCCACCAGCTCACCCGGCAGCAGCGTCGTGTCGGCGTGGTCGACCACGGTGACCTTCCGCAGCATCTGACGCACGATGACTTCGATGTGCTTGTCGTGGATCGGCACACCCTGCGAGCGGTAGACGCCCTGCACGCCGTTGACGAGGTACTTCTGCACCTCACGGGCGCCCATGACGCGCATGACCTCCTTGGGGTCGAGCGTGCCCACCAGGATCGGCTGGCCGACCGTGACGTGCTGGCCGTCCTCGACCAGGAGCGTCGCGCGCTTCAGGACGGGGTAGACGTGCGGCTCGTCGCCGTTGTCGGGCGTCAGGATGACCTTCTTGGCCTTGTCGGTCTCGTCGATCTTGATGACACCGTCGGCCTCGGCGATCGGGGACGCACCCTTGGGGGTACGCGCCTCGAACAGCTCCTGCACGCGGGGCAGACCCTGCGTGATGTCGTCGGCCGACGCGGAACCACCGGTGTGGAAGGTACGCATCGTCAGCTGCGTGCCGGGCTCACCGATCGACTGCGCCGCGATGATGCCCACGGCCTCTCCGATGTCGACGAGCTTGCCGGTCGCGAGCGAACGGCCGTAACACTTCGCGCAGACACCGACGGCCGAGTCACAGGTGAGCACGGAACGCACCTTGATGGTCTCGACACCCGCGGCCACGAGCTTGTCGATGAGCACGTCGCCCACGTCGTCTCCGGCCTCGGCGACGATCTCGCCGGACGGCGCGACCACCTCGGCGGCGAGCGTACGGGCGAACACCGAGTTCTCGACGTTCGCGTCGCGCACCAGGGTGCCGTCGGCACCGGGAGCGGCGATCGTGAACTCGAGGCCCTTGGAGGTGCCGCAGTCGTCCTCACGGATGATGACGTCCTGCGAGACGTCGACGAGGCGTCGCGTCAGGTAACCCGAGTCAGCGGTACGCAGGGCCGTGTCGGCCAGACCCTTACGGGCACCGTGCGTCGCGGTGAAGTACTCCGCGACCGACAGCCCCTCGCGGTACGAGGAGATGATCGGGCGGGGCATGATCTCACCCTTGGTGTTGTTGACCAGGCCTCGGATACCGGCGATGTTTCGGATCTGCAGCCAGTTACCACGGGCACCCGAGCTCACCATGCGGTTGATGGTGTTGTCGGCCGGGAAGTTGGCCTTCATCGCGGCCTGCACCTCGTCGGTGGCCTCGGTCCAGATCTTGATCTGCTCCTGACGACGCTCGGCGTCGGTCACGAGACCCTTCTCGAACTGGCCCTGGACCTTCTGCGCCTGCTTCTCGTACTTGGCGATGATCTCGCCCTTGTTCGGCGGGGTCAGGATGTCGCTGAGCGCGACCGTGACACCCGAACGCGTGGCCCAGTAGAAGCCGGCATCCTTGATGCGGTCCAGCGACGCCGCGACCTCGACCTTGGGGTACTCCTCGGCCAGCTTGTTGACGATCTGCGACAGCTTGCCCTTGTCGGCCTGCTCGCGAACGAACGGGTAGCCCTTGGGCAGCGTGTCGTTGAAGATCGCCTGGCCGAGCGAGGCGTCCACGAGACCGTGGCGCTCGTAGCCCTCGGGCGCTTCGCCCTCGAGGAAGGTCAGACCGGGGATGCGGATGCGCACCTTCGCCTGCAGGTCGAGGGTGCCCTCGTCCTTGGCCAGGATGGCCTCGCCGACCGAGCCGAACACCCGACCCTCGCCCTTGGCACCCTCGATGACCGTGGTCAGGTGGTGCAGGCCGATGATCATGTCCTGCGAAGGCAGGGTGACCGGACGGCCGTCGGAGGGCTTGAGGATGTTGTTCGACGCGAGCATGAGCACGCGGGCCTCGGCCTGAGCCTCGACCGACAGCGGCAGGTGCACGGCCATCTGGTCACCGTCGAAGTCGGCGTTGAACGCCGCGCACACGAGCGGGTGCAGCTGGATGGCCTTGCCCTCGACGAGCTGAGGCTCGAAGGCCTGGATGCCGAGGCGGTGCAGCGTGGGGGCGCGGTTGAGCAGCACCGGACGCTCGCGGATGATCTCCTCGAGCACGTCCCAGACCTCGGGACGGGTGCGCTCGACGGCGCGCTTGGCGGCCTTGATGTTCTGCGAGTGACCGAGGTCGATCAGGCGCTTGATCACGAACGGCTTGAACAGCTCGAGGGCCATCTGCTTGGGCAGACCGCACTGGTGGAGCTTGAGCTGCGGGCCGACGATGATGACCGAACGGCCCGAGTAGTCCACGCGCTTACCGAGCAGGTTCTGACGGAAGCGGCCCTGCTTGCCCTTGAGCATGTCGGACAGCGACTTCAGAGCACGGTTGCCGGTACCGGTGACGGGACGACCGCGGCGACCGTTGTCGAACAGCGCGTCGACGGCCTCCTGCAGCATCCGCTTCTCGTTGTTGACGATGATCTCGGGGGCGCCGAGGTCGATCAGGCGACGAAGACGGTTGTTGCGGTTGATCACGCGACGGTAGAGGTCGTTCAGGTCGCTGGTGGCGAAACGGCCACCGTCGAGCTGGACCATCGGGCGCAGCTCCGGCGGGATCACCGGGACGACGTCGAGGACCATGGATGCCGGGCTCATGCCCGTCTGCAGGAACGAGTTGACGACCTTGAGGCGCTTGATCGCGCGGATCTTGCGCTGGCCCTTGCCCTCGGAGATCTGCAGGTGCAGCGACTCGGCCTCGGCGGCCAGGTCGAAGGCCTGCAGACGACGCTGGATCGACTCCGCGCCCATGTAGGCCTCGAAGTACTGACCGAAGCGGTCCTGCAGCTCGTGGAAGACGTCGTCCTCCTGCTTGAGCTGACCGACCTCGAGACCGCGGAACTCGTCCCACATGCGCTCGAGCTTGGCGACCTGGTCGTCCGCGTTCTTGCGGATGGATGCCATCTCCTTCTCGGCGGCGTCCTTGACCTTCTTCTTCTGGTCGGCCTTGGCACCCTCGGCCTCGAGGGCCGCGAGCTCCTCCTCCAGCTTGGCCAGACGCGCCGCCACACGGGCGTCGCGGCGGTCGCCGAGGTTCTTGATCTCCAGGCGCAGGTTCGCCTCGTGGGTCGGCATGTCGCGGTGGCGGGCGTCCTCGTCGACCGAGATCACCATGTACGCGGCGAAGTAGATGACCTTCTCGAGGTCCTTCGGCGCCATGTCGAGCAGGTAGCCGAGGCGCGAGGGCACGCCCTTGAAGTACCAGATGTGGGTGACGGGGGCGGCGAGCTCGATGTGGCCCATGCGCTCACGGCGCACCGAGCTCTTGGTGACCTCGACGCCGCAGCGCTCGCAGACGATGCCCTTGAAGCGGACGCGCTTGTACTTGCCGCAGGCGCACTCCCAGTCGCGCGAGGGGCCGAAGATCTGCTCTCCGAACAGACCGTCCTTCTCGGGCTTGAGCGTGCGGTAGTTGATGGTCTCGGGCTTCTTGACCTCGCCGAACGACCAACGACGGATGTCGTCAGCGGTGGCCAGGCCGATACGAAGCTGATCGAAAGTGGTGGACTCGAGCACTGGTTCTCCTGTGTCTCAGAAAAGTTTCGAAATCAGGCCGCGGGTCAGATCTCGTCGATCGACGAGGACTCGAAGCGGCTGGAGATGTTGATGCCGAGCTCCTCCGCTGCGCGGAAGGCCTCGTCATCCGTGTCTCGGAGGTTGACGGGCGTGCCATCGGCCGAGAGCACCTCGACGTTCAGGCAGAGCGACTGCATCTCCTTCATGAGCACCTTGAACGACTCGGGGATGCCGGGCTCCTGGATGTTCTCGCCCTTGACGATGGCCTCGTAGACCTTCACGCGGCCGACGATGTCGTCGGACTTGATCGTCAGGAGCTCCTGGAGCGCGTACGCGGCGCCGTAGGCCTCGAGGGCCCACACCTCCATCTCACCGAAGCGCTGGCCGCCGAACTGCGCCTTACCACCGAGCGGCTGCTGGGTGATCATCGAGTAGGGGCCGGTCGAACGCGCGTGGATCTTGTCGTCCACGAGGTGGTGCAGCTTCAGGATGTACATGTAGCCGACCGAGATGGGCGCCGGGAACGGCTCGCCGGAGCGACCGTCGAACAGCGTCGTCTTGCCCGAGCTGTCGATGAGACGCTCGCCGTCGCGGTTGGGCAGCGTCGAGTCGAGCAGGCCTGCGATCTCCGCCTCGTGCGCACCGTCGAACACCGGAGTCGCGACCTTCGTGCCGGGAGCGGCCTCGCGGGCCTCCTCCGGCAGGTGCACGGCCCACTCCGGGGTGCCCTCGACCTTCCAGCCCTGCTTGGCGATCCACCCGAGGTGGGTCTCCAGCACCTGGCCGAAGTTCATTCGACCCGGGATGCCGAGCGGGTTGAGCACGACGTCGACCGGCGTGCCGTCCGCGAGGAACGGCATGTCCTCGACGGGGAGGATCTTCGCGATGACGCCCTTGTTGCCGTGGCGGCCGGCGAGCTTGTCACCCTCGGTGATCTTGCGCTTCTGGGCGATGTAGACCACGACGCGGCGGTTGACGCCCGAGCCGAGCTCGTCGTCGCCGTCCTCGGCGTTGAACTCCTTGACGGCGATGATCGTGCCCTGCTCGCCGTGGGGCACCTTCAGCGAGGTGTCACGGACTTCGCGGCTCTTCTCGTTGAAGATCGCGCGCAGCAGGCGCTCCTCGGCGCTCAGCTCGGTCTCACCCTTGGGCGTGACCTTGCCGACGAGGATGTCGCCGGGGCGCACCTCGGCGCCGATGCGGACGATGCCGCGCTCGTCGAGGTCCTTCAGCAGGTCGGGGCTGACGTTGGGGAGGTCGCGGGTGATCTCCTCCTTGCCGAGCTTCGTGTCGCGGGCATCCACCTCGTACTCCTCGATGTGGATCGAGGAGAGGGTGTCGTTCTTGACGAGGTCCTGGCTGAGGATGATGGCGTCCTCGAAGTTGTGGCCCTCCCACGTCATGAACGCGACGAGCAGGTTCTTTCCGATCGCCAGCTCGCCGTTCTCGGTGGCGGGGCCGTCGGCGATGACCTCGCCGACCTCGACCCGGTCGCCCGCCGAGACGATGACGCGCTGGTTGTAGGAGTTGCCCTGGTTGGAGCGGTCGAACTTGCGCAGGAAGTAGTCCTTCGTGCCGCCTTCGTCCAGCTGCACGGTGACGACGTCGGCGGAGACCTCCATGACGACACCGGCCTTGTCGGCGGTGATGACGTCACCGGCGTCGATGGCGGCGTAGCCCTCCATGCCGGTTCCGACGAACGGCGAGTCGCTGCGCAGCAGCGGCACGGCCTGACGCTGCATGTTCGCACCCATGAGGGCGCGGTTGGCGTCGTCGTGCTCGAGGAACGGGATGAGAGAGGTGCCGACCGACACCATCTGGCGCGGCGAGACGTCCATGTAGCCGATCTCGTCGGCGTGGAACAGGTCGACCTCGCCGCCCTGACCGCGGCGGGCGAGCACGCGCTCGTTGGCGAACTTGCCGTCGGCGGTCAGCTCGACACCGGCCTGAGCGACGATGTAGTCGTTCTCCTCGGATGCCGTGAGGTAGTCGATCTCGTCGGTGACCTTGCCGTCGACCACACGGCGGTACGGCGTCTCGATGAAGCCGAACGCGTTGATGCGGGCGAAGGAGGCGAGCGAGCCGATCAGACCGATGTTCGGGCCTTCCGGCGTCTCGATCGGGCACATGCGGCCGTAGTGCGACGGGTGGACGTCGCGGACCTCGACGCCCGCGCGCTCACGCGACAGACCGCCGGGGCCCAGGGCCGACAGGCGGCGCTTGTGGGTCAGACCCGCGAGCGGGTTGTTCTGGTCCATGAACTGCGACAGCTGCGACGTGCCGAAGAACTCCTTGATCGCCGCCACGACGGGACGGACGTTGATCAGGGTCTGCGGCGTGATCGCCTCGATGTCCTGCGTGGTCATGCGCTCGCGGACGACGCGCTCCATGCGCGACAGACCGGTGCGGACCTGGTTCTGAATGAGCTCGCCGACGGCGCGGATGCGACGGTTGCCGAAGTTGTCGATGTCGTCGACGTCCAGGCGGATCTCGGCGGGCTGGCCGTTACGCACGCCCGGGATGCTCGCGTCGCCGTTGTGCAGGGCGACGAGGTACTTGATCGTGGCGACGATGTCGTCGACGGTGAGCACCGAGTCGTTCAGCGGCTTGTCGAGGCCGAGCTTCTGGTTGATCTTGTACCGGCCGACCTTCGCGAGGTCGTAGCGCTTCGGGTTGAAGTAGAAGTTGTCCAGCAGCGCGCGGGCGGCCTCGGCGGCGACCTGCTCGCCCGGACGGAGCTTGCGGTAGATGTCGCGGAGCGCGTCCTCCTTGGTGAGGATCGTGTCCTTGCTCAGCGTGTCGGCGATCGACTCGTAGCCGGCGAACTCGGCGAGGATGTCCTCACTGGACAGACCGAGCGCCTTCAGGAACACGGTGACGGACTGCTTGCGCTTGCGGTCGATGCGTACGCCGACCTGGTCGCGCTTGTCGATCTCGAACTCGAGCCAGGCGCCGCGGCTGGGGATGACACGGGCCGAGACGATGTCCTTGTCGCTGGTCTTGTCGGGCGTCTTGTCGAAGTAGACACCGGGGCTGCGCACCAGCTGCGAGACGACGACGCGCTCGGTGCCGTTGATGATGAACGTGCCCTTGCCGGTCTGCAGGGGGAAGTCGCCCATGAAGACCGTCTGCGTCTTGATCTCACCCGTGAGGTGGTTCATGAACTCGGCCTCGACGTACAGCGGGGCGGCGTAGGTCTTGCCGCGCTCCTTGCACTCCTCGATCGAGTACTTCTCCGGCTCGAGATAGGGGTTCGTGAAGCTCAGCTGCATCGTCTCGCCGAGGTCCTCGATGGGCGAGATCTCCTCGAAGATCTCCTCGAGGCCGCTGGTCTCGGGCACATCGGTGCGACCGGCGGCCTTCGCCTCTGCGACACGGGCCTTCCAGGCGTCGTTGCCGACGAGCCAGTCGAAGGACTCCGTCTGCAGCGCGAGAAGGTCGGGGACCGTCAGCGTGTCGGAGATCTTGGCGAACGACAGGCGCGAAGCGCCGCGGCCGTTCTTGGGGGTGGTGGTGGAATTGGTTGCGTTGCGCGCAGCAGCCAAGGGGATTACCTCCATGAGCCCGGGCAGGGGCTGGTTTCCTTGTCGTCAGGTGGAGTGCTCCGTTCCACTCCTGCGCGAGCGCCCCCATGATCCGGGGCACATTGTCAACGCAGGCACAAGCCGACCACCATATGAGGGCATGGGGGAAGGGAGCGCAACTACCCACTATAGTCCGCACGACGCGCCATGTCCAGTCGATTCTTGACGCGCCTCCCCGGCTGCGGTATAACCGCGCGGACGCGCTCTCAGAAGCGCCCCGACGACGCCGCGCCGGCGTGGCGGAAGCGCAGGCGCGTGCCCGGCCGCGCCTGGCCCAGCAGATCGCGATCGGCATCCGTGACCACGGCGACGACCGGGTAGCCGCCGGTGACCGGACCGTCCGGCCGAGGATGACGGGATGCCCGTCCGGGGGCACCTGGATCGCGCCGGGCAGCATGCCCTCGCTCGCCAGCTCTGAAGTATCGGTGCGCTCGAGCGCTGGTCCGTCCAGGCGGATGCCCACCCGATCGGCCTGGGTGGACACCGTCCAGACCTCCGCGAACAAGGGCGTCAGGGCGGCGAACCGCTCGGCGCGCGGACCGGGCGCCACCGTGATCTCGAGCTGGGCGGCGGGCGGGGTCCACGGTCGCAGATCGACGGCGGGCACGGCCCCGACGACGTCGCCGCCCACGGCGAGCACATCGCCCGCCGCGAGCGGGGCCGGGCCGAGGCCCGCGAGAGTGTCGGTCGCCCTCGAGCCGAGCAGTGACCGCGCGGCGACGCCGCCGCGGACGGCGAGGTAGGCGCGCGCGCCGTGCACAAACCCCTCGATCTCCAGCTCCGCGCCCGCCGGCCACCGGTAGGCGACATAGGGGTCGAGTGGGCGGCCGTCAAGGCGCATCGGGCCCCAGGCACCGGCGAGGGCGAACCAGAGGTCGTCCGCGGATGCCGCGGCATCCCGCACCGCGCGGAACCCGCCCATCGTGATCTCGATGCCGGCCGCGCCCGCCGCGGTGCCGACGAGCCGGTTGGCGACGCGCAGCGCCGCGCGGTCGGCCGCACCGGACACCGCGACACCGGACGCGAGCGTGCCGCGCCGCCCCTGATCCTGCACGGTCGCCGCGAGGCCGGGCGCCAGCACCCGGATGCCGCCGCCGGCGCGCGACGCCGGTGACGCACCGCGAGCATCCACCGGGCGTTCCGCGGAGGAGCGGCCGGTCACGGGGACGAAGCGCACGAGGTCGCCGGGCTGCAGCAGAGCGGGGGACGCGGCGTCGGGGTCGAACAGCACGGCGGGCGTCGTGCCGATCAGCTGCCAGCCGCCGGGCGTCGACCGCGGGTACGCACCCGAGAAGCGTCCGGCGAGCGCGACGGCGCCGGCCGGCACGCGCGGCCGTGGGCGCGACCGCCGCGGCACGTCGTAGGGCCAGTCCGCGCTGACGAGATAGCCGAACCCGGGGGCGAACCCCGTGAACGCGACCGTCCAGTCGGCCGCCGCGTGGCGCGCCGTCAGCTGCGCGACGCTGATGCCCAGCTCGGCGGCGAGCGGGTGGAGGTCCTCACCGTCGTAGACGACCGGGATCTCGACGGTGCGGCCCGGCGTCGCGACGTGCGCGACGCCCGTCCGGGCCGAGAGCACCCACGTCCGTGCCGACGCGAGCGACAGCATCGTGGGGTCGACGACGACGAGCACCGTCTGCGCCGCCGGCACGAGGTCGACGACGCCGGGCGGCCGTGTCGCCGCCAGTCGAGCGTGCAGCGCGAGAACGGCGTCGAGGTCGTCCACCTCCGCGAGCAGAGCACGCTCACCGAAGGGGCGCACGCGGATGCCGCCGGCAATCACCCCCTCGCCGGGAATCACCCCCTCGCCGGGAATCACCCCCTCGCCGGGATTCACCATGGCGCGGCGATGTCGACGCCCGCGGCATCCAGAGCCGCACGCACGGCGCGGGCCATGGCGAGCGCACCCGGCGAGTCACCGTGCACGCACAGCGACGCCGCCGCGGCCTCGACGAGGCTGCCGTCGATCGCCTCGACGACGCCGCTGCGAGCCAGACGCACGGCGCGCGCGGCCACCGCCTCGGGGTCGCGCAGGAGCGCACGGGGATCGCTCCGCGGCACGAGGCCGCCGTCGGGCAGGTAGCCGCGGTCGAGGAACGCCTCGCGCACGAACGGAAGGCCGGTGCGTGACGCCTCGTCGGCGATGACGCCGTCCAGACCCAGGATCGGAACGGCGCGGCCGAGCGCGGCGGACACCGAGGCCACGGCATCCACCACCGCGCGGGCGTGCCCGACGTCGCCGCGGACCGCGTGGTAGAGCGCTCCGTGGGGCTTGACGTAGCGGATGTCGGCTCCGGCTCCCGCGAGCGCGCGGAGCTGGGCGTCGACGCTCGCGCGGAGGTCGGCCTGCGTGATCGACAGCGGCGTCCGTCCGAATCCCGCCCGGTCGGGGTAGGAGGGATGCGCCCCGATCGCGACGCCGGTGCGGGCGGCGCGCTCGACCGCGGAGCGCATGGACGCCGTGTCGCCGGCGTGGCCCCCGCACGCGACGGAGGCGCTGGAGATCAGGGCGAACATGGCGTCGTCATCGGCGGTGGGCACCCCGTCGACCGTCTCGCCGAGATCGGCGTTGAGATCGATGACCGCCACGATCCGAGCGTACCGGCGGCGCGGGTGCCCGGCCGCCGGCTCCGTCGGCGGGATCAGCGACACGCGGCGCGTGGTGGCGTCCCGACTAGCGTGGGGGGCATGGCTCGCGCGCACGTGGAGGACGACGAACCGCAGGCGCGCCTGTCGGACGGCACGATCGCGCGGGTCGTGCCGAGCCGCTACGCCGGCGGCTACGAACTGGATGTGGACGGCACACCGCAGTCGCACGTCGACCTCGACGACCCGGCGCACCTGCACTTCGAGTACGTGGCCCGGATGGGCGCGGTCATCGACCGGCTCCGGATGCCGGGGCAGCCGCTCACCGCGATCCACCTCGGCGCGGGAGCGCTCACCCTTCCCCGGTACGTCGAGCACACGCGCCCCGGCTCGCGACAGCAGGTGATCGAGCTCGAGCAGCCCCTCGTGGACCTCGTGCGCGCCCGTCTGCCGCTGCCGCGCGGCGCGCAGGTGCGGGTGCGCATCGGCGATGCGCGCGACGTCGCCGGTCGCCTTCCGGCCGGGCTGCAGGGTACCGCCGACCTCGTGGTCTCCGACGTGTTCGCCGGTGCGCAGACGCCCGCCCACCTCACCACCGTCGAGTACTTCCGCATCCTCGGCGGGCTGCTCGCGCCCGACGGGGTGCTTCTCGTGAACGTCGCCGACGGCGCGGGACTCGCCTTCGCCCGCCGCGAGGTCGCCACCGTGCGGGAGGTGCTTCCCGAAGTCATCGTGCTCGCGGAGGTGCAGACGCTGAAGGGTCGCCGCTTCGGCAATCTCGTCATCGCGGCCTCCCCCTCCCCCCTGCCCGTCGAGTGGCTGCCGCGACTGATGGCCGCCGGTCCCCACCCGGCGAAGGTCGCGCAGGGCGCAGAGCTCGACGAGTTCGTCCGAGGCGCCCGAGTGGCGACGGATGCCGATGCCACCGCCTCACCCAAGCCCGCGGCATCCGTGTTCGAACGCTGAGAATCGGCGGCCGCGGCGTGTACAGGCGGGCCCCCCGATGGCCTCGGGTCACACTGGAGGGGTGCGCCTCACGCAGGCGCGTTCGCACGACGATCCGCACGACGAAGGGGGCCTGCCCGTGACCTACATCAAGGGATACGACCCACAGACGCTGCGCGAGATGGTGGACCCTCGCGAGTGCCAGGAGCGCCTCGACGAGTTGGGCGACCAGCGCAGCCTTCCGGCTCTGCTCGAACGGGTGTGGCTGCTGAAGGTGCTCGGTCGGTGGGACGAGTCCCTCGTCGTGTCGGAGCAGTCGGTGCGTGTGGCACGGATGGGCGGGACCCGCAAGGATCTGCTGCGCGCGCGGATCCTGCACGCGAGCGTGCTGCAGGTGCGGGGAGCGTACGCCGCGGCCCACCAGGAGCTGACCACCTGCGCCGAAGAGGCGGAAGGGCAGGGCTGGGCAGCCCTTGCGGCGTTCGCCTTCCAGCATCGCGGCAAGGTGAGCTACGACGCCGAGGACTACGCCGACGCCCGCGCCGACTTCAAGCGCGCGCTGTTCCTGCGTCAGCAGACGGGCGCGCCGGAGGAGCAGCTCGAATCGACGCTGCTGGCCATCGAAGCCGCCGACCGCCGTCGCACGACGGCCGTCGCGAGCTGAGTGTCGGACACCCGTTCTAGCGTGTCCGCATGACCGATCTGGACGTCGTCCGGCGCGAGGCCGAGGCTCTCATCCGCACGCATCTCGACGCGTCGTGGACGTTCGCCTTCGACAACGCGAAGCGCCGCGCGGGAGCCTGCGACTACACGCGCCAGCGCATCACCGTCTCCCGGTACCTCGCCGCGCGATACGACGACGAGACCAATCGCCAGACGCTGCTGCACGAGGTCGCGCACGCGCTCGCCGGTCCGCGGGCCGGGCACGGCGCGGCGTGGAAGCGCACGGCCCGCATGCTCGGCTACACCGGCGGCACGACCCATCACGGCGAGACGGCCACCGAGCTGGCCCCGTGGGTGGGCGTCTGCCCCACCGGTCACATCGCCTATCGTCATCGCCGCGCCACGAGGCCGACGTCGTGCGCGCGCTGCTCGGCATCCTTCGACGACCGCTTCCTCTTCGTCTGGACGCGCCGCGAGATCTCACCGGCCACGCGTCGGGCGGCGATGACGCCGCGGGAGGCGGTCGGCGCGCCGCTCTGAGCGCGACTCAGTCGTACGCCGCGAACGTCCCCTCGCGCAGGACGGGCACCGACGACACCGCATCCACCTGGGCGGCGGCGAGCACGTCATCGCGCAGACCCCGGTCGATGAGCTCCTGTCCCGATCCGCCGGCGGTCAGAAGGTGCCGCAGCGCAGGGCGCAGGCCCCGGAACGCCTCACCGGCGGCCGCCGCCTCGGGCGAGGTGTGGTCGATGCCGAGCGCTCCGAGCGCATCGACGATCGCGCCGGCGCCGAGCAGGTCTTCGACCGCGACGCGAAGGGCGGCGCCGGGTTCACGGGACGAGAGCTCGCCGGCGGCGATGACGAGGATGCTCGTGCGCGCCGCGCGGCGCTGCTGCTCGGCCATGACGGCGGCGGCCACGGCAGTGGTGTTGACCAGCGCCCCCAGGAACACCACCGCGTCGCTCTCGGCGGCGCGGGCGGCGACGGCGGCGCCGTTCAGCGACAGGGCGTGGGCGGCGGCATCCAACGCAACGGTCTCGCCCGCCTCGATGTGCCGCGCGACCGTGCTCGAGAATCGGAGCACGTCGACGACGACCACGACATCGGATGCCGCCACGCGCTCGAGCCCCGAGGTGCCCCATTCCATGCGCACCTGATAGCGGGACTGATCGAACGGGGAGGCCATGTCTCCAGGCTACGGGCAGGCGGATGCGAGACTGGGCGCATGCGGATCATGCTGAAGCTCGTCCTGGACTGCGACGCGGATGCCGCGTGGCGCGCCCTGCACTCGCCGCGCGCGGTCGCCGACCTGTACGGCCCGTTCGTCGAGCTGGCACCGATGGCGGCGGAGGGACTGCCGCTGCGTCTCGAGCCGGGCGCCGACGTCCCCGTGCGCATGAGCGTCGCCGGGCGGATCGGGCTCGGCCAGCAGCTGATCCATGTGAGCGAGCGGCACGTCGACGATGCGAACGGTCCCGTGCGCATCTTCCGTGACAGCGGCATCCCGCTGACCGGTCCCCTCGCGGCCCTCGATGTCTGGGACCACCAGATGGCCGTCTCCCCCGCGCCGGGCGATCCGTCTCGCACGCTCTGGCGTGACCGGCTCGTCATCGGCGGTGCGGCGGCGGCCCCGCTGTGGCCCGTGCTCTGGGCGACGTGGCAGTGGCGCGGCGCGCGACTGAAGGCGCTGGCGCCGACCTGGGCGTACGATCCCGAAGCCGCGGAGGATACCTCCGTCGACCCATCCGAACGCTGACGGCTGCCTTCCCGAAATGCCGGCCGCCGCGGTCGAAGCCGTGACCGCGGCAGCCGGCGTCCGGGCGCTCCCAACGCGCCCGGGTTCTCACTCGGCGAGGGCCTCCACGGCACTCACCCGCGTCGCCAGCCGTGTGGGAACGACCGTGGCGACAACGGTCAGTAGCGCCGTCGCCGCGACGACGATGAGCACCGGCATCCACGGCACGGCGGGGGCCACGACCGTCGGCGCTGCGAACGACGGCGGCAGCGCGACCGAGCCGAGCAGCGACTGCGTCGCCACCCAGCCATAGACGACGCCGAGCACCAGCCCGAAAGCCAGCGCCGTGATCGTCACGTGCACGGCCTCCAGCAGCACCACGGTGCGCACCTGCGCGGACGACAGCCCCAGCGCGCGCAACAGGCCGAGCTCACGTCGACGCTGCACGACACCGATCGTCAGAAGGTTGACGAGTCCGACGGCGGCGATCACGGCCGACACCGCGACGAGCCCCATCATGATGGCCGCGAACGTGTCGAGCACGCGGCTGAGCTCGGCCGCCGGAGCCCCATCGGCTGCGGCGGTCAGCAGCGCTTTCACGGACGCACTCGCGACCGCGAACATCACCACGAGGGTCACCCCCATCACGACACCGATCGCCATCCGGCTGGCGCGCTCGGGGTAGCGCAGCGCATTCTCGGCGGCCAGACGCGCGGGCGCCGAGCGTCCGAAGGCGCGTCCGCTCAGGCGCAACAGCGGCGGCATGACGAGGACGGCCCCCAGCGCGAGAGCGGTGAAGGACAGCACACCGCCGAAGAAGGCGACGATGACACCCAGCGGCGATGCCGTCCCGACGACCACGCCGCCGGCGAGCAGCGCCGCACCGGAGGACCCGAGCGCGACCGCGACCGCGGTACGCCCGCGCGATCGGGCCTCGTCGCGCGTGCGCGGCGTCGCCCCACCGAGCGCCTGCAGGGGCGTCACCGCCAGCACCCTGCGCGACCCGCTCCAGGCGCCGGCCCAGGTCGTCAGCGCCACGACGGCAGCCGGAACCAGCAGCACCGGCTGCAGCACGGCATAGCCGACGGTGACGTGCAGCAGTGCGTCGGCGGCACGAACGAGCGCGGCGGCGACGGCCGCTCCCACGATGAGGCCCGTCGTGGCTCCGATGACGCCGACTCCGACGCCCTGACTCCCCACCTGGCGGCGCTGAGCCCGCGCGGACGCGCCGATCAGCCGCATCAGGGCGATCTGACGGGTGCGGCCGGCGACGATGGTCGCGAAGGTGTTGGCCGTCACGATCGCGGCGACGTACACGGCGACGCCGACGAGCAGGACGCTGAGGATGCCGAGGACGATCGCGACCGTCTCGCTGTCTCCCAGGTAGGGGTCGGTGCGCGCCCACGTCGCGATGTAGCCGGTGGCGGTCAGCAGCAGCACGCCGAACGCGGACGAGATCGCGGCGACCAGAATGCTCGCCCCCATGCCGCGCTCGCGCAGCCACGCCCCTCGTGTCCAGGCGCGGCGGGGCGCAGCCGTCGGCGGCGCCGCGCGGTCGGCGAGCGCGCTCACGCCCTCACCTCCGCGGCCAGCATGAACGCCGCGACCTGCTCGGCGGTCTGCGCGGGCTTGTCGGCGACGACACGGCCGTCACCGAGAAACAGCACGCGATCGGCATGCGCGGCGGCCACGGGGTCGTGCGTCACCATCGCGATGGACTGTCCGTGCTCACGGCTGGCGGCGGCGAGAAGGGAGAGCACCTCGCGGCTCGAGCGCGAGTCGAGGTTGCCGGTCGGCTCGTCGGCGAAGACGAGGTCGGGCGCCGTCGCGAGGGCGCGGGCGATGGCGACGCGCTGCTGTTGGCCGCCGGACAGCTCGTGCGGCCGGTGCTGCAGGCGTGCCCGCAGCCCCAGGGTGTCGATGAGGGCGTCGATGCGAGCCCGCTCCAGCGCCGTCGGGCGCCGTCCGTCGAGGTCGAAGGGCAGCATGATGTTGCCGATCGCGTCGAGGGTCGGTACGAGGTTGAACGCCTGGAAGACGAAGCCGATCCGACGCCGGCGAAGAATCGTCAGCTCGAGGTCGGACAGCCCCGTGATCTCGGTGTCGCCGATCCACGCCCGACCGCTGGTGGCGCCGTCCAGCCCGGCCATGATGTGCATGAGCGTCGACTTGCCCGAGCCCGAGGGGCCCATGATGGCGGTGAACTCCCCGCGGCGGATGCCGACGGTGACGCCGTCGAGGGCGCGCACCCCGCTCTCGCCGCCGCCGTAGGTCTTGGTGAGGCTCTGCACGCGCGCGGCGAGCCCGAGTTCGGTCGTGGTGATCTGCATGCCCTCGACGCTACGGAGGGCGCCGGCGCCGCCGCGTCGGCCTCGCGTCGCGGCGCCGTACATCGCAAGGATGATCCGGGGCGGGTGCTCTCTCAGGCCAGGCCGTGCTCGAAGGCGAAGAGGACCAGTTGCACGCGGTCGCGGAGTCCGAGCTTTCCCAGCACGCGACTGATGTGGGTCTTCACCGTGGCCTCGGAGAGGAACTCACGCTGGGCGATCTCGGCGTTGGAGAGGCCGCGGGCGGCGAGGGCGAAGATCTCCCGCTCCCGCTCGGTGAGCTCGGCGAAGGCCGGGGGCGTCGCGCGCAAGGGGGCGGAGAACTGGGCGAACAGCTCACGCGTGGCCGCGGCGGCGATGACCGCCGAGCCCGACTGCACCGTGCGGATGGCCGCGAGGAGGAACTCCGGATCGGCGTCCTTCAGGAGGAAGCCGCTCGCCCCCTGACGAATGGCTCGCGCGGCCGCCTCGTCGAGATCGAAGGTCGTGAGCATGACGATCCGCGGCGGCGCGCTCGCCAGCGTCGTATCGGACAGCAGCTCCGCGGTCGCAGCGAGGCCGTCCATCACCGGCATCCGGATGTCCATGAGCACGACGTCGGGGCGCGTCTGTCGGACGACCCGCACGCCTTCCGCCCCGTCGCCGGCTTCACCGACGACGGTCAGATCCGGCTGCGAATCGATGACCATGCGAATGCCGGCACGGAAGAGGGCCTGGTCGTCGACGAGGACGACACGGATCGGCGCGCTCACCGCGCCGCCTCCGGGACGTGCGAACCCGGAGGGTTCGGCCCGGGGAGGGGTCCCGGAGCGATCGGCTGCCCGACGATCGGCAGCGAGGCGGTCACGACGAAGACCTGCCCGCGGTGCGCCGCCTCGAGGTGCCCGCCGACGAGTTGTGCACGCTCACGCATGCCGATGAGCCCGTGCCCGCGCGCCTCGCCGTCTGCGCGGTCGCCGTGCGCGCCGGCAAGCGGCGACGGCGGATCGATGGGATTGCTCACGGTCAGCTCCACCCGTCCAGGGTGCCACGCCAGCCGCACGCTCACCTCGGAGCGTGCGCCGTGGCGCAGCGCATTGGTGAGCGCCTCCTGCAGGATGCGGAAGACGGCGAGCTGCACCGCCGACGGCACCTCGGCGGTCGGCACGGGGTCGATGTCGACCCGCAGTGCGACGCCCGCCGCGCGCACCTGCGCGTAGAGCTGTTCCAGGTCGGCGAGCGTCGGCTGTGGCCCTTCGGCCTGCGTGTGCCGCAGCTGCGTCAGCAGCATCCGGACGTCGGACAGTGCGGCGCGGGCCGTGGCCGAGATGGTGCCGAGCGTCGCTGCGGCAACGGCCGGGTCGGATGCCGCCGCGTAGCGCGCACCGTCGGCCTGAGCGATCACGACCGCAAGCGAGTGGGCGACGACGTCGTGCATGTCGCGGGCGATGCGGGTGCGCTCGGCCTCGGCGACCGCCGTCGCCTCGGCGAGTTCTTGCGCACGGCGGTTCTCGCGCGCACGCAGCGTGGTGCGCACCAGCGCGCCGGTCGTCCACGACAGCAGCAAAGCGAACGCGGCGGAGGCGAAGGTGGCGACGCTGGCGAACACGTACGTGCCGATGCCGTTCGGCGTGCCCGCTCCGAGCAGGAGCGGCACCACGATGATGTACACGGCGATCGCGACCGCGCCGACCAGCGATGAGGCGAGCCCGAGCCAGAACGTGCGTCGCGCCCCGTACGCGGCGGTGGTGTAGAGCACGCCGAAGATCACCACGTTGGCGGGCAGCGGCGGCAGCCCGCCGGCCATCTGCAGGATCGCGGCCGCCCAGCACACCGCCAGCGCCAGCTCCGGCGCGAGGCGGCGGATCGCGCCGGCGGCCGAGAAGACCACGGTGAGAACCAGCGCGACGGCGAGCGCCACGTGCGGCGGCAGCACGCCCGAGCTCACCGAGTCCCAGGGGACGAGGGTGGCCAGCACGGCGAACATCGCGAAGACGCCGGCGGCGACGATGTCGACCGTCAGCTGCGTGCGGGTGAGCGTGCGGAACACGCTTCGACGCTACGCGACGGCGCGTGTCGCGGCATCCATCGCGGGATGTATTGCAGTCGGCGGCGCCCGGCGGCGCTAGGACGCGCCGAGCGGGACGATCGGCCGGTGCTCGTAGAACGTCTGGAGGACGACGGTGGTGCGGGTGCGGACGGAGGCCGCGAGGCGGATGTCGCGCACGAGCTCTTCGAGTGCGCGCGGCGAAGCGACGCGGGCGAAGAGCATGTAGCTGGCGTCGCCGGCGATCGAGTGGCAGGCCTCGATGGCGTCGAGGTGCTCGAGCAGCTCCGGCGCGTTGTCGGGCTGGGCGGGATCGAGCGGGGTGATCTCGATGAACGCGGCCAGGGGGCGTCCGGCCGCATCGGCATCGACGAGGGCACGGTACCCGGTGATGACCTCGCGGGACTCGAGTCGCTTGAGCCGCGCCTGCACCGCCGAGACCGACAATCCGACGGCGGCGGACAGGTCAGCCAGGGTCATCCGCCCGTCGCGGGAGACCTCGGCAACGATTCGACGGTCGACATCATCTTCCACACATGGAAGAATATCCGATGCGAGCCGCTCAGGCCGTAAATATTCCTGTCAAACGATCGGAGGTGCCCACCATGTCCCTTCTCACGCCCGCGAAGTCCGTCATCGGAGAGCCCGAGGTCGTCGAAGACGACCGACCGATCACGCAGGTCGTCGAAGACGACCGACCGATCACCCGGCTCGTCGAAGACGACCGACCGATCACCCAGCAGCCGGCCTGGCTGGCCCTGAAGGACGCCGTCTCACGACTGCAGCCGCTCCAAGCACCCGACGGCTCGGTGGCGGACCCCGCCCACCGTGATCACGCCGCGGAACTGGTCGCCGTGGTCGCGGAGGCGATCGCGAGCCTCGCCCCGCTGTTCCCGCACGACGCCGATTATCTGTCGGCGTGCGTGATCGACCTGCACCGCTGGGCGGACTCCGGCTTCGGCGTGCCCGACTTCCTCGACTCCTTGGTGACCTTCCAGCCGCAGCGCGACCGCGTCGACGGCCTGCGCCATCTCGTCGTCTTTCCGATGTACACGCAGAACGGCTCCCGCGACCGGCGCCTGGAGGCGGTGCTCTGCGAAGTGATCTGGCCGGAGTTCATCGCCGAGGTGGAGCACACGTACACCAACGGCCTGTTCGTCTCCCTGCGCCTGCTGGATTTCACGTCCGGCTACGACACGAACTCCGCGGTGCTGTTCCCCGAGACGGTCGCCATGCGCGAGATCCCGGCGTTCACCTGGGGCGCGATCTTCCAGGACCGTGAAGCGGCGCGTTTCCGACGGGTGGTCGCCGCGGCATCCGAGATCACGAAGCTCGATGTGCCGGAGGGCGTTACGCGCCTGCTCGCCGACCAGGGCCTGACCGAGCAGACCTTCGTCATGTGGGACCTGATCCACGACCGCAGTCACATGCGCGGCGACCTGCCGTTCGACCCGTTCATGATCAAGCAGCGCATGCCGTACTTCCTGTACTCGCTCGAGGAGCTGCGCTGCGATCTGACCGCGTACCGGGAGTGCGTCGGCATCGCCGCACGGCTGAGCGCGCGGGCCGATCAGGGCGAAGATCTGACGGATGCCGAGCGGGAGATGCTCGATCACGCGCGACTCGTCCCGTACGCCGTGCTCTTCGACCGGATCTTCCGGTTCGCGATCACCGGGACGCGGGTACGCAACTACGACGGTCTCGGCGGGCAGCTGCTGTTCGCCTGGCTGCATCAGCGCGGCGTGCTGCACTGGACCGACACCGCTCTCGCCCTCGACTGGGACGAGGTGCCGGCGGCGGTCATCGCCCTCAGCGATGCGATCGACCGGCTGTACTGGGAGTCGATCGACCGACCGAAGGTCGCGCACTGGCTCGCCGCCTACGAGCTCGTGAGCAGCGTCGTGACCCCTCACCCGGCGTCGCTCTGGGCGCGCGGTCTGCCCGACGACGTGCTGGCCGGAGCCCCGAAGAGCTACACCGACGCCGTGCTGGACGACGAGTTCCCGCTGTCGATGTTCTTCGAGGCGCTCGACAAGAAGATGCAGAGCGTCATCTCCTCGACCACGGGCATCACGGGCCGCGATGGGTGACGGCGTGCGCGGGCGCTCGGTCATGATCGCCGGCGCCACGAGCGCGAGTGGCCACGCCGCCGCCCGCGCGCTCGTGGCGGCCGGGGCGAGCGTCATCGCGGTGGGGCGCCGCGACGACGCTCTCGCTCCCCTGCGCGACCTGGGCGCGCGCACGGCCGTGTGCGACCTCGCCGACGAGGCGGAGGTCGCGGCGTTCGCGGCGATGCTCGCGGCGGACGGCGTGCGTGTCGACGGGCTGCTGCACCTCGTCGGGGGGTGGCGCGGCGGCGGCGGGCTGCGCGGCCAGACCGAGGCCGACTACCGCGCGCTGGAGAGCGGGCTGAGCGCCCTGCGACACGTCACGCGCGCGTGGTGGGACGACCTGAACGCCTCCCCCGCCGCCCGGACGGCGATCGTGTCGTCCACGGCGGTCGCGCGTCCCCTGGCGGGCGGGGCCAACTACGCCGCCGTCAAGGCCGCGGAGGAGGCATGGGCCCGCGCGATGGCGCAGGGCTTCGCGAAGGACGCGCGCGATCGCGGGGTCGCGCAGACCGCGGCATCCGTCATCTTCCGCGTCCGGGCTCTCGCGGGCCTGGAGGAGGCGCTCGGATCGGCCTTCGTCGGGCTCTGGGATGCCGACGCGGCCGAGGTCAGCGACACGATCGTCGGCCTCGGCGCGCCGAACTAGATTGGATATCCGTGACCACCCTGCATGACACGACCGTCCGCGGCTTCGCCAGCGACAACTACTCGGGCGTCCACCCCGAGATCCTCGAAGCCATCGCCGCCGCCAATCACGGGCATCAGATCGCGTACGGCGAGGACGCCTACACGGCCCGGCTGCAGGAGGTGGTTCGCCACCACTTCGGCGACCACGCCGAGGCGTTCCCCGTCTTCAACGGGACGGGCGCGAACGTCGTCGGGCTGCAGTCGATGCTGCCGCGGTGGGGCGCAGTGATCGCGGCATCCACCGCGCACATCAATGTCGATGAGGGCGGCGCTCCCGAGCGCGTCGCGGGGATCAAGATCCTGAACGTCCCCACCGACGACGGCAAGCTGACTCCTGAGCTCGTCGACCGCGAAGCCTGGGGATGGGGCGACGAGCACCGCGCGCAGCCGCTCGTCGTCTCGATCACACAGTCGACCGAGCTCGGCACGCTGTACACGCCCGACGAGATCGCCGCCCTCGCCGACCATGCGCACGCCCGCGGTATGCGCCTGCACCTCGACGGCGCCCGCATCTCCAACGCGGCTGCGGCGCTTGACCTGCCGCTGCGGGCTTTCACGACCGATGTCGGCGTCGACGTGCTGAGCTTCGGTGGGACGAAGAACGGCGCGCTCGGCGGAGAGGCCGTCGTTGTCCTGAACCCGGATGCCGCGGAAGGACTTCTGTTCCTGCGCAAGCTCAACATGCAGCTGGCGTCGAAGATGCGCTTCATCTCCGCGCAGCTCGTGGCACTGCTCGAGGGCGACCTGTACCTGCGCAACGCGCGCCACGCCAACGCGATGGCCCAGCGGCTTCGTGCCGGCGTCGAGGCGGGCATCGCCGACGGGTCGATCACGGGGGTGTCGTTCAGCCAGCCGACGCAGGCCAACGGCGTGTTCGCGGTACTGCCCGACGGCGTCGCCGATGCCCTGCGCGAGAGCTTCCGTTTCTACGACTGGGGCCCCGCCGGCGGAGGCTCGACGGAGCGCGACGGCGATCCGTCGAGTGCCGGTGGGGAGGATGCGGCGAAGAACGAGGTCCGCTGGATGTGCTCGTTCGACACGTCCGAAGACGACGTCGACGCGTTCGTCGCCGCTCTCGCGCGCCTCACCTGACGCGCGCCGGCTCGACGCCGACCCGTCACCGGGTCAGGCGCCGGCGAGCCACGCCCGGTACGCGTCGAAGGAGTACGGCCGCCCCAGGAAAGCCTCGACGAGCGCGGTCGCGTCCCGGCTGCCGCCGGGCTCGAGGATCTCACGACGGCAGCGGGTCGCCGCCTCGGCATCCATGAGGTCGCCGCCGAAGCCCGAGATCAGGTCGCGCGCGATGACGAGGCTCCACTGGTACGTGTAGTAGCAGGCGCCGTACCCCGTGAGATGCCCGAATCCGGCGTACGAGTGCAGCCCGCGCAGCGGCTGCACGGGGCTCGTCGAGGCGTACCAGTGCTCGGTGGCCGCCTGCAGGTCTTCCGTACGGTCGACGTGCAGGTGGTACGACACGTTCGCGTGGCCGAGCTGGCGGCGCACCTCCAGGGCCCGCCCGAACCCGTCGGCGACGCGCATCTTGGCGACCAGATCGGCCGGGATCGGCTCGCCCGCGGCGTTCGCGGTGAACGAGGCGAGGACCTCGGCATCCCACGCCCACTCCTCCAGCAGCTGGCTGGGTGCCTCGACGAAGTCCCACTCCGTCGCGACACCCGAGAAGCGCACGAAGCGCTGCGCGCCGCCGAGGATGTCGTGCACGAGATGGCCGAACTCGTGGAAGAACGTGACGACTTCGTCGTGGGTCATCAGCCCGCGCGCGAAGTTGCACAGCAGCACCGCCTCGGGCAGCACACGCCCCGCGACGCCGGGGGCGAGGGGGAAGCAGGCGGCGTGGTTGTACTTGCCGTCACGCGGATGCAGGTCGAGGTGGATGCGTCCGAGCCGCTCGCCCGTGCGGACGACGTCGTACGAGCGCACGTCGTCGTGCCAGGTGGAGATCTCGACGGGCACGTACTCGACGTCGAGCAGGCGCGCGGTCGTACCGAGCACGCCCGGCAGCACCCGATCGAAGGAGAAGTACGAGCGCACGAGCTGAGCGTCGGCGTCGTGACGCTCACGGCGCAGCGCACTGAGAAGGTAGAAGAAGTCGGCGATCGTGACCTCGGTCGCCGCCGGGTCGTCCTGCTGCAGCCGTTCGAGCAGCACCGGGTACTCACGAGTGGCCGCGTCGGCCGATGCGTCGTCAAGACGCGCGAGGAACTCGGCGATCGCCGCACTGCCGCCGTCGACACGATCGGCGCCGATCATGCGCGTCTCGGTCTCGTAGTCGGCCCAGTCGCGGTAGCCGAGCAGCTGCGCACGTTCCGCGCGGACGGCCACCAGCTCGGCGAGGACAGTGTCGTTCACCGGCCACGCGAGGTCGTTGTAGGCCGCGACGAGCGCCGTGCGCGTCGCCCGGTCGGTCGCGTATTCCCGCACCGGCATGAGGTCGGTGTACTCAGTCGTGAGCACGATCATCCCGTCGTGGTCGACGGGGTACGCGTCGATGAAGTCCTGCGGCAGACCCGCCAGTGCCGCGGGGGCGACGCGGATCTCGCGCCGTCCGTCGCGGATGTTGCGTGAGAACTCCAGACTCAGCTCCGTGTCGCGGTCGGTGAGCACGCGCACACGCTCACGATCCGCCGCAGGAAGGGCGACGCCCCCGCGGTGGAAGTCGCGGCGCACCTGCGCGAGCAGCCGCGCCTGCTCGGCGTCGAGAGCGTCATCGGTGAGAGCCTCGAATACGGCGAACAGCTTCGCGTCGAGAAGGCGGGATGCCGAGAGCGCCTCGAGCGCCTGCACCTGCTCCTCCGCGATGCGGCGCACCTCGGCATCCGGGTGCGCCTCACTCAGCAGGTAGGCCTCGCACGTGGCCTGCCGGAGCGCCAGATCGGCGTCGTTCCACAGGTCCAGGCGCGTCGCGGCATCCGTCTCGTCCGCCGCATCGATGAGGCGGGCGTCGACATCGGCGACGAGAGCGACAGCGGCGGCGGGTCGTCCGGACGCGAACGCCACCCAGTCGTCGGCGTCGGTCGGGAAGACGAGAGGCTCGATCGAGGTCATGATCCGAGCCTACGTCGGGGCTGCGACCTCAACGATCGGCGATCACGCGGGCGTCTGATCGCCGTCGTTCTCGGCTCTGCGAATGCCCGGTAACGGTGTCGATGATCTTCTGGGCCTTGACGCTCGCGCGATCGAGGATCTCGCGTGAGCGCAACCGCGCGTCGGCCTCGTGCTGCTGAGCCTGCGCGCGCATGAGCTTGTCGAAGTCGTCGGCCTTCGCCGTGATGCGCTGCGCATGCTCCAGCGACGCGGCGACCTGCTCGTTGGCGTCCTGCGTGATGCGCACGGCGTCCTCCGCCTCCGCACGGAGCTGCTCCGTCTCACGCGAGACGAGCGAGCGCAGCGCTGCGGCTCCCTTCTCGGCTTCGGTGCGGATCGCAGCGGCCTCCTGCTCGGCCTGCGCGACCTTCTCGGCGGCGTGCGCCGCCTCGCGCTCGAGCTGGGCGGTGTGCGCCGTCAGCTCGGTGTCGATCGTCAGTCTCGCCTGTGCGGCATGCGTCGCCGCCTGGGCACGGAGGGTCTCGATGTCGGCCTGAGCCCCCGCCCGCTGCGCGGTGATCTCCTCGCGCGCAGCCTGCAGAAGACGCTCGGCCTGGACACTCGCGTTCTTGATGATGACGGATGCCTGGTCCTCCGCGACCCGCAGCACGTCCTCGAACCGCTCGCGTTCGTGGGAGGACTCCGCGGCAGAGCTCACGAACTCCGCCGACAGGGTCTGCACCTTGTCTTCCGCGTTGTCGGCCCGCGCGGACTGCACCGCGAGTTCACCCTCCAGCTGCGCGACGCGCGCCTCCAGTCGCGTGAGCTCCTCAGCGCGGTCCTGCGCCTCCTGCTGCGCCGCCTCGAGCAGACGGGCGAGCGCGTCGGCGTCGGCGCGACGGGCGTCGGCGTCGGCCGTCAGCGCGGCGAGGGCGGCATCCACGGCGGCGCGGTCGTAGCCGCGGAAGACGGTCGGGAACGTGGCGGCCTCCCCGTCGGATCGGGACTGCTGCGACCCCGACATGAGGTCATCGAAGGCGGTGTGGTCGGACTCGTAGCGGTCAGTCATGGCAGCACTCCGAAGCGGCGCCCGCCCCGGCGGGCACGGCGGCATGTCACCGACTCGGGCGCGCCGGCACGCGGATGACATCGGAGAAACCGATCGTCACCGTGTCGTCGTCAGCGACGCCCGAGCAGCAGATCGGTGAGGGTGGGCCGGAAGTGGCGGGCGACGTAGGTGACGGCTTCGTCGACGCCGAACGCCCGGGTCGAGTTGCCGACCCGCACCCACAGCTCGGTGCCGCCGCCCTGGGCGACGAAGACGGGCTCGGGTGCTCGCGGGCAGCGCACGGCGCAGACCGTGGCGCCGTCGATCTCGGCGAAGCGGATGCGCGGCATGGCGGCCGCGTTCTTTCCGAGGCTCGTCGCCAGCATGTCGCGCAGCCAAAGCTCGAAACGGTCGGCGTCGGGGGTGCGCAGGGTCGCGAAGTCGCGGTCCAGCCCGTGGACGCGACCCGCGTCGTCAACGCCGATGAGCAGTGTTCCGCCGGAGCTGTTGAGAAAGGCGGCGACGGTTTTGGCGACCACCTGCTCCATGCGGGCGTCCTTCTTGTCGTCGCGGACGTTCCAGCGCGCGGTCTCCTTGAACTCGACGCGGTCGCTCTCGCCCCTCTCCAGGAGCGCCGCGACGTCGATGGCGCCGTCACGTCGCGGCAGTGCGGCGATGCCCGCGACGAGGAACGACAGCCCGAGGCTGCTGCCGACCGCAAGCAGCAGCGCCGTCGGCATCCACAGTCTCAGCCCGACGAAGAACCAGCCCGCCAGGAAGAGCCCGAGGCTCACTCCCAGCAACGACACGATCGTCATGACCGACAGCGGCAGGGACAGCCGAGCGCCGAAGAGGCGACGCAGCACCCACGCGATCATGAAGGACAGCAGCAGCGCGAGCGGCAGCGCGCCGGCGACCTCGACGAGCATCTCACTGCGGGGCACGGTGATCACCTGGGTTCGAGAGTCGGTTCGGCGGCGGGGCGGTCAGCGCAGCGCGCCGACGCTGGCCAGAGCCAGACGGATGAGCGTCGAGCGCCCGCCCTCCATCTCGGCGGCCAGAGCGTCGGACGACGCCTCCTCCGGGGTCATCCACGTGACCTCCAGAGCATCCTGGCGCGGCTCGCACGTCCCGGTGACCGGGATGACGAACGCCAGCGACACCGCATGCTGACGGTCGTCGTGGAAGGCGCTGACCCCGGGCAGGGGGAAGTACTCGGCCACCGTGAACGGCACCGGCTGCGGCGGAAGCTGCGGGAACGCCATGGGCCCCAGGTCGTTCTCGAGGTGACGGAAGAGGGCATCACGGACCGTCTCGCCATAGCGCACCCGCCCCGACACGATCGACCGGGTGATCTCCCCCAGCGGCGTCGCCCTCAGCAGCACGCCGACCTGCGTCACCGCACCCACGCCGTCCGTGCGCACCGGCACCGCCTCGACGTAGAGGATCGGCAGCCGCCGACGGGCCTCGGCGAGCTCGACGTCGCTCAACCAGCCGGGGTTTCCGGCGCTTTCCGGAGCCGGCGAGCCGAACGTGCCGTCGCCGAGGGGGTGGCCGGGCCGTCCCCCGCCGCTGCCGAAGCCGCGCAGCGGGTCACGGGGGTTCCCGTCGTCGTCGCGTTCGTTCGGATCGGGGTCGGGGGTGCGAACGGCCATGCCTCCATGTATACCCGTACCGCCGCCGGTGGCGCGCCCGTGCCGTCGGCCGGGCGGCGACGCGAGTGTCGGCGCCCCCTGCGAGGATGGTGGTCATGAGCGCGATCGCGATCGACGACGAGGCCGTCCTCTGGTCGGAAGGCCCCGAGACGCGGGCGGGCAGACCCCTCCTGCTGCTGCTGCACGGATACGGCTCGGATGAGCGCGATCTTTTCGGGCTCGCTCCTTTCCTCCCCGACGCGTTCGTGCTGGCCGCGGTTCGTGCGCCGCTGGCGCCGCCCTTTCCCGCCCCCGGCTGGTCGTGGTATCCCATCGAGGGACTCGACGGCCGCTCGAGCGGAGCGGTGACGGCCGCCGCCGACGCCCTGATCGCGTGGATCGATCGGGCGACGGATGCCGAGACGATCGGCATCCTCGGCTTCTCTCAGGGCGCCGCGGTCGCTCTGCAGGCTCTGCGCCTGCAGCCCGAGCGTTTCGCCTTCGTCGTGAACCTCGCCGGCTACGCAGACCCGTCACCCCTTCCGGGCGACGAGGTGCTCGCCGAACGTCGCCCCCCGGTCTTCTGGGGCCGCGGCGCGCGCGACGAGGTGATTCCCCCCGCCGCGGTGGCCCATACGGTGCAGTGGTTGCCCGCACACGCGGAGCTGAGCGGCCGGGTCTACGCCGGGCTGACCCACAGCGTGTCGCAGGAGGAGCTCGACGACGTCCACGTCTTCCTCGACAAGCAGCTCGCCGCCGCGGGCTGACCCGGCTGTGGCCTTCGTCGTGGGGGGGCGTTAGGCTGTCGGCGTTCTTGTCCCGACCGTGAGGAAGACCGTCGAAGGGTTTCGACGCCGCGCTGTGATCCCGCGCTGAGCCGTCGACCCTCCGTCCCTCCTCGGACACCGGGTTCTCCGACGCGTCGGCGCATCTTTATCCGCGCCGGCCGTCGATCCCTCCCGTCGTCCGGGAACAGTGTCGTGCGCGCCTGCGCTCCGACACTGATCTCGTCAGTGTCATCGACACCGACAGGAGGCACCCATGCCCCACGCTTCTCCCGCGGTCGTGCTCGACCGCGTCACCTTCACCTGGCCCGACGGCACCGTCGCTCTCGACGACGTCTCCGGGGCCTTCGCCGCTGTGCGCACCGGACTCATCGGACGTAACGGCTCCGGCAAGTCCACGCTGCTCGGCCGCATCGCGGGCACCCGCGTCCCGGCATCCGGCACCGTCTTTCGCAGCGGCACCGTCGATGTGATGCCCCAGCGGCTCACCGCCGACACCCGCGTCGCGGCACTCTTGGGCGTCGATGCGGCGCTGGATGCCGTGCGGGCCATCTCGTCCGGCGACGTCGATCAGCGCCACTTCGACGCGGTCGGCGACGACTGGGACATCGAGGCACGCGCCACGGCTGCGCTCGCCGAAGCGGGCCTTCCCGAGGACGCTCTCGACCGACGGGTGGGCGCCCTCTCCGGTGGCGAGGCCGTCCTCGCCGCCCTCGTCGGCGTGAGACTGCGCGGAGCCCCGATCGCACTTCTGGACGAGCCGACCAACAACCTCGACCGTGACGCGCGGGCGCGCGTGCACGATCTGGTGCGCAGCTGGCGCGGCACGCTCGTCGTCGTCAGCCACGACACGGCGCTGCTGGAGCTGATGGACGAGACCGCCGAGCTGTACGCGAGCTCGCTGTCGACGTTCGGCGGCGCGTACTCGGCGTGGCGCGCCGCTCACGAGGAACAGCAGGCGGCAGCCCGCCAGGCCGAGGCGGCGGCGCGACAACAGGTGCGGCGCGAGAAGCGCGACCGCATCCACCAGGAACAGGTGCTGGCCACACGCGCTGCGATCGGCCGTAAGTCGGCCGCTGATCGGCGCGCACCGAAGATCGTCCTCGGCGAGAAGAAGCGTGCCGCCCAGGCGTCGGCGGGGCGGCTACGCGTCGAGGCGCGCGACAAGGAGGCGGAGGCGCGCGCGGTGCTCGACGCCACCGAACGCCGCGTCCGCGACGACGAGCCGGTGCACATCGAGCTGCCCGACCCCGATGTCGCGGCCGGTCGACGGATCGCGACGATCGGCGACCGCGAGCGCTCGTGGACGGTCCAGGGGCCGGAGCGGGTCGCGCTGATCGGTCCGAACGGCGCGGGCAAGACGACCCTCCTGGAGCGGCTGGTCGCGGGTGGCACGGGGACTCCTGCGGGCGGCTTGGCGGTCGATGGCGTGCACAACTCCGCCTCAACCGCTGCAGGTGGCCCTGATGGCCCGCTCAGGCGGAGTTGCGCAGACGCAACAGCCCACACCGACCGCATCGGATACCTGTCGCAGCGCATCGACCTCCTCGACGAGCAGGCGACGCCCCTGGAGAACCTGCGCCGCGCCGCACCCGGGGTCGGCGACGTCGAGCTGCGCAACCGACTCGCGCGCTTTCTGCTCCGCGGCGACACGGTGCTGCGGCCCGTGTCGGCGCTGTCGGGCGGCGAGCGCTTCCGGCTGGCCCTGGCCTGCCTGGTGATGGCCGACCCGCCGCCGCAGCTGCTGGTGCTCGACGAGCCGACGAACAACCTCGATCTCGACACGGTCGACCAGCTCGTCGCCGCGCTGGCCGCGTTCCGCGGCGCCGTCGTGCTCGTCAGCCACGACGACGGCTTCCTCGAGCGGATCCGTCCCCACCTCGTGCTGGAGCTGCGCGAGGGGGTGCTGACCGAGATGCGGTTCGAGTGAGCGCGGATGCCGCGGGTCGCGGCATCCGGTCGGGGTCGACCGGCGCGAGCGCCGCGGCACGGGTCGGCTCATCCGTTCCGTATTCAGTCCGCGCGAACGCGACGGCGGCGCGCGGACCCGGGTTCTCCAGACTCCGGCGCGGGTCCGGGGGCGCAGAGACTGAGGACGGAACAGGGCGAGCGTGGGACGGCGCGGCGCGCGCCGCAGCCGCGGCGTCCGGGGGCGCCCGTGCACGCCCGTGTCCGCCCGGCGCAAGCATCCGCCCGAGTGTCGGCGGTCCGCGGGATGATGGAGCGATGGCCGATGTGCTGGAGCGGTTCGGTCCTGCGACCCAGGACTGGTTCCGTGGCGCCTTCGCCCAGCCCACGAGCGCTCAGGCGGGGGCATGGGACGCGATCACCGCGGGCAAGCACGCCCTCGTGGTCGCCCCCACCGGCTCGGGCAAGACCCTGTCGGCGTTCCTGTGGGCGATCGACCGCGTCTTCCGCGAGAAGGCCCCGGCCGCAGCGGCGGACGATGCCGATGCGCGCAAGAAGAGGGCGGCGAAGAAGAAGACGGATGCCGCGGGCACGCACATCCTCTATATCTCTCCGCTCAAGGCTCTCGGTGTCGACGTCGAACGGAACCTCCGGTCGCCGCTGGTGGGAATCGGGCAGGCCGCGCGACGTCTCGGCATCCCCCTTCCCGAGGTCACCGTCGGCGTGCGCTCCGGCGATACGCCGGCCGCCGATCGCCGCAAGCTCATCGCCGACCCGCCCGACATCCTCATCACGACGCCCGAGTCGCTCTACCTGATGCTCACGTCGCAGGCGGCCGAGACCCTGCGCGACGTCCACACGGTGATCGTCGACGAAGTGCACGCGGTCGCGGCGACCAAGCGCGGCGCGCACCTCGCGGTCAGCCTGGAACGGCTCGACGACCTGCGTCGCGACGACGATCTCGATCGCCCTGCCGCACAGCGCGTCGGGTTGTCGGCGACGGTGCGCCCGATCGACGAGGTCGCGCGCTTTCTCGGCGGCTCCGCGCCGGTCGAGATCGTCGCCCCGCGTGCGACGAAGGCGTTCGATCTGCGCGTCGTCGTGCCGATGGCCGACATGCTCAACCCGCCCCCGCCACCCGAGCGGGCCGACCCCAAGACGAGCGCGGAGACGGATGCCGAGGGCGACGGGGACTGGTTCACTCCGTCACAGCCGTCCGAGATCACCGGATCGGTCTGGCCGCACGTGGAGGAGGCCATCGTCGACCGCGTGCTCGCACACCGCTCGACGATCGTGTTCGCGAACTCGCGACGTCTCGCCGAGCGTCTCACGGGCCGCCTCAACGAGATCTACGCCGAACGGCTCGGTCTCGACCTTCCCGAGCAGACCGTTCCCGCCGCCACGATGGCCCAGGCAGGAGCGAGTGCCGGCGCCCCACCGGAGCTGGCAAAGGCCCACCACGGCTCGGTCTCGAAGGAGCAGCGTGCCCAGGTCGAAGACGAGCTGAAGCGCGGCATCCTGCGCTGCGTCGTCGCGACGAGCTCGCTGGAGCTCGGCATCGACATGGGCGAGGTCGATCTGGTGATCCAGGTCGAGGCGCCGCCGTCCGCCGCCTCGGGCCTCCAGCGCGTCGGACGCGCGGGCCATCAGGTGGGCGAAGTGAGCCGCGCCGCCCTCTTCCCCAAGCATCGCGGCGATGTGCTGCACACCGCCGTCGTGACGGAGCGGATGCTGGCGGGCCAGATCGAGGCGATCAGCGTTCCGCAGAACCCGCTCGACATCCTCGCGCAGCAGACGATCGCCGCGTGCGCGGTGGGGCCGGTCGACGTCGAGGGGTGGTTCGAGACGGTGCGGCGCTCGGCACCGTTTCGCACGCTGCCCCGCTCGGCCTACGAAGCGACGCTCGACCTGCTCGCGGGCAAGTATCCCTCCGACGAGTTCGCCGAGCTGCGTCCCCGCGTCGTCTGGGACCGCGATCACGGCACGCTCACGGCGCGCCCCGGTGCGCAGCGCGTGGCGGTCACGAGCGGCGGCACGATCCCCGATCGTGGCCTGTTCGGCGTCTTCGTCGCCGGCGAGACGCGCAACGCCCGCGTTGGCGAGCTCGATGAGGAGATGGTCTACGAGTCGCGCGTGAACGATGTGTTCACCCTGGGCACCACGAGCTGGCGCATCGTCGAGATCACCCACGATCGCGTCAACGTCCTGCCCGCGTTCGGTCAGCCGGGAAAGCTGCCGTTCTGGCACGGCGACGGGCTCGGCCGCCCCGCCGAGCTGGGCGAGGCCCTCGGCCGGTTCTCGCGCGAGGTGGCGGCGGCGGATGCCGAGAAAGCGACCGCACGCCTGCGCGAATCGGGGCTCGACGACAATGCGATCGGCAACCTGCTGGCCTACCTCGACGAGCAGAAGGAGGCGACCGGCAGCCTTCCGACCGACCGCACCCTCACGGTCGAACGCTCGCGCGACGAGGTCGGCGACTGGCGGATCATCCTGCATTCCCCGTACGGCATGCACGTGCACGCGCCGTGGGCCTTGGCCGTCAACGCGCGCATCCGCGAGCGCCTGGGTGTCGAGGGCTCGGCCGTCGCGAGCGACGACGGCATCATCGCGCGGGTACCGGATGCCGAGAGCGAACCGCCCGGAGCGGAACTGTTCGTCTTCGAACCGGACGAGCTCGAACAACTCGTCACCGACGAGGTCGGCGGCTCGGCGCTGTTCGCCTCCCGCTTCCGCGAGTGCGCGGCACGCGCCCTGCTGCTGCCCCGCCTCAACCCCAACAAGCGCTCGCCGCTGTGGCAGCAGCGTCAGAAGTCGGCCCAGCTGCTGGAGGTGGCGAAGAACCACCCCACGTTCCCGATCATCCTCGAGACGCTCCGCGAAGTGCTCCAGGACGTCTACGACCTCCCGGCGCTGCTGCGCATCGCCCGCTCCATCGGCGACCGCCGCATCCGTCTGGTCGAGACCACCACGAGCACCCCCTCGCCGTTCGCCCGCGACCTGCTGTTCGGCTACGTCGGCGCCTTCATGTACGAGGGTGACTCGCCCCTCGCCGAGCGGCGCGCGGCGGCACTGTCGGTCGACCCCGCCCTGCTGGGCGAGCTGCTCGGCAAGGTCGAGATGCGCGAGCTGCTCGACCCCGCCGTCATCGCGCAGTTCGAGCGCGAGGCCCAGCGGCTCGACCCGTCGCGGCGCGTCCGCGGGCTGGAGGGCGTCGCCGATCTGCTGCGCCTTCTCGGACCGCTCGACGCCGCCGAGGTCGCGGCGCGACTGGCGGAGACGGCCACGCCGACGCAGGATGCGTCTGCCGGCGCCCCGCACACCACCACCGCGACCGCACCAGCACCTCCCCCGTCGGATGCCGAGACCGACGCGGCCGCACACGCGGCGGCATCCGCTTTCCTCGACCAGCTCGTCGCCGCGCGCCGCGCGATCCGCGTGAGTGTCGGCGGCGTGGAGCGAGTCGCGGCCATCGAGGACGCCGGCCGGCTCCGCGACGCTCTGGGAGCCGCGCTGCCCGTCGGCATCCCGCTGGCCTTCCTCGAACCCGTCGTCGACCCGCTCGCCGACCTGATCGCGCGCCACGCGCGCACGCACGGCCCGTTCCGCACGGCCGATGTCGCCCGGCGGCTGGGCATCGGCGCCGCCGTGGCCCGCCAGACGCTGCAACGCCTGGAGTCGCAGGGGCGCGTGGCGAGCGGCTTCTTCCTGCCCGAGGGGGCGGCCCCGCGATCGGTTCCCGGTGACGAGGGCGGCGCCCGCACCGGCGTCGACGACCTGGAATGGTGCGACAGCGAGGTGCTGCGACGCCTGCGCCTGCGCTCCCTCGCCGCGATCCGCGGCACCGTCGAACCGGTGGCGCCGGCCTCCTACGCGCGCTTCCTCCCGGCATGGCAGCACATCGCCGGGGCGGCCGGCGGACGTCCACTCGAAGGCGTCGACGGTGTGCTCGCCGTCATCGAGCAGCTCGCGGGCGTGCCCCTTCCGGCGAGCGCCTGGGAGTCGCTGATCCTGCCTCTGCGGGTGAGCGACTACACACCGGCGATGCTCGACGAGCTCACCTCGACCGGCGACGTCGTCTGGTCGGGCCACGGCTCGCTGCCGGGCCGCGACGGTTGGATCGCCCTCCACCCGGCCGACACCGTGACCCTCACCCTCATCCCGGCCGAAGACCCGGAGGAGCCCTCCGCGGCGGAGCAGCGCATCATCGACGCGCTCCGCGCCGGTGGCGCGTTCTTCGCCGGTCAGCTGGCGGCGATGACGCAGGCGACGAGCGAACAGGCCGTCGTCGACGCGCTCTGGAACCTCGCCTGGACCGGACGGGTGACCAACGACACGTTCGCGCCCGTCCGCGGGCTCCTCGCCGGGGGCTCGCAAGCCCATCGCACGACACGACGCGCGCCCCGCGCCCGGATGTTCCGCGGCACCTCCATCCCGACGACCCTGACGGCCGCGCGCGCCGCCGCACCGCGCGCTCCGATGGCCGGGGGACGCTGGTCGCTGCTGCCCGAGCCGTCCGCCGACGGCGCACTGCGCGCGACGGCCTCGGCGAGCCTTCTCCTGGAGCGCTACGGCGTCGTCACGCGCGGCAGTGTGCAGGCCGAGGGCGTCCCGGGCGGGTTCGCGCAGGCGTACCGTGTGCTCGCCGGATTCGAGGATGCCGGGCACTGTCGCCGCGGCTACTTCATCGAGAAGCTCGGGGCCGCACAGTTCGCGGCATCCGCCACCGTCGACCGCCTCCGCGAGTACGCTGCTCTCGCCGACCCGCCCCCGCGTCGCGCCGTGACACTCGCGGCCACCGATCCGGCCAACCCGTACGGCGCCGCGCTCGCCTGGCCGGCGCTCGAGGGCGTCGCGCATCGTCCGGGACGCAAAGCCGGCGGACTGGTCACGCTCGTCGACGGTGAGCTGGTGTTCTACCTCGAACGCGGCGGCCGATCGGCGCTCGTGTTCGACGACGACGACGAGGTCCTGGCCGCCGCGGCCGCGAGCCTCGTCACGACGGCGCGCACCCATCGCCTCGACACGCTCACGGTCGAGCAGGTGTCCGGAGCCTTCGTGTACGGCACCGCGGCGGGGCGCGCCCTGCAGGCCGCAGGGTTCGTCGAGTCCAGCCGCGGCCTCACTCTGCGGCGTCAGCGATGAGCCGCCTCACCGCGTGCCCGCCGGGAGCCGGTCGTGCCCGAGGGTGACACCGTCTTCCGCACGGCGCGGCGGCTGCACGAAGCGATCGCCGGCGCCGAGGTCGCACGCTTCGAGCTGCGCGTGCCGCGGTATGCGACGGCCGACCTCACCGGCGAGGTCGTGCACGAGGTCATCCCGCGCGGGAAACACCTCTTCATGCGCATCGGCTCCTTCACGCTGCACTCGCACCTGAAGATGGAGGGGCGCTGGCTGGTGTTCGGCCGCGGCGAGCGGTGGCGGGCCCCGGCGTACCAGGCGCGCGCGATCGTCGGCACCGCGGCGGTGGATGCCGTGGGCTTCGAGATCGCGATGGTCGACCTCGTTCCCACCGCCGACGAAGACGAGCTGGTCGGCCACCTCGGCCCCGACCTGCTCGGCCCGGATTGGGATGCCGAGGAGGCCGCGCGGCGCATCCTCGCCGATGACCGGGCCGTCCACGTCGCGATCCTCGATCAGCGCAACCTCGCGGGCCTGGGCAACGAGTACGCCAACGAGCTGCTGTTCGTCCGCGGCATCCTTCCGACCACGCCCGCCGCCGCCGTCGATGCGGCCGGTCTCGTCGAGACGGCCTCGCGCATGATCCGGGCGAACCGCGACCGCGCGTCGCGCACGTTCACCGGCGACACGCGTCCCGGTCGGCAGAACTGGGTGTACCGCCGCGCGCGCAAGCCGTGTCTGCGCTGCGGCACGCCGATCCGCCGCACCGAGCTCGGCGCCACCGAGACCAGCGAGCGCATCGTGTTCTGGTGCCCGCTCTGCCAGACCTGACCGTGCCCTCCCGCCCCGCCACGACGGCGGAGCCGCCGTAACAGATGCGGATCGTCGCAACAGAATCGGATGCCGCGGCATCCTTCGGTCCGCATCCGTTGCCGATCCCCGCATCCGGTGCGGGCCGGACCGCCGCGCCGGCGCCGCCGCGCCCGCAGCGCCGCGCCTCAGCGGCCGAGGTAGCGGCCGGGGCGGTGGTTGAGGGCGAGAACGAGGTTGAGGAGGATCGCACCGACGGCGCTCATCACCACGTTCGGCCAGGGCACCACCAGCAGCGCCAGCGCGACGATCAGCACATCGAAGATCATCATCGTCCAGCCCGCGCGGAAGCCGGTGCGGTCCTGGATCTCGAGGCCGACGATGTTGATGCCGCCGACACTGCCGCGGTGCCGGAAGAGGATGAGCACCCCGACACCGGCGAGCAGGTTCCCCGCGAGAGTGCCGTACAGCGGCTCGAGACCGCTGATCGGGAAGAGCGCGTCGTGCAGCGGGGCGAGCCCGGAGACCAGCGCGATGCAGACGACCGTGCGGATCGTGAAGTCCCACCCGCGCCGCCATACGGCCAGCAGCGCGAACGGCACGTTGACGGCGGCGAACAGCACCCAGAACGGCCAGCCGGTGGCGTACCCCAGCAGCAGCGAGAGCCCGGCGGTGCCGCCGGTGACAGCCCCCGCCGCATGCAGCAGGTGCAGGCCCACGGACACGAGGAACGTTCCTGTGAGGATGCCGAGAATGTCCTCCGCGACCGAGTGATCTTGGGTCTTGGCTTCGAAGACAAGAGTGGGACCGGTCGTCGGGTCGGCCTCCGCAGGTGTGGTCACAGCATCCATCTTCGCAAGCCACACGCGACCCGGCGTCACGGGACCGACCGTGGGAATGATCCGGCGGTCACCACCGTTGCGGATACCAGGAGGGATTCGTGGGTAAGAACTACATCGACATCGAAGACGAGCGCGGACAGACGCTGCGTTATCGCAAGCACGTCAACGGCCGCGGTCTGATCGCCAACGGCGCGAAGGTGCACGCCTCGGCCCTGGTCGAAGCGGGCGCGTATGTCGAACCGGGCGCGCAGATCGCTGCGGGCGCTCACATCGGCCGCGGCGCATGGATCGAACCGGATGCCGTCATCGGCCCGGACGTCGAGATCGCCCCGCACGCGCACATCGGATCGGGCGCGGCGATCGGCCCTCGCGCCAAGATCGGCGTTCGTACCGTGGTCGGAGCTCACGCACGCGTGGCGGGCGGATCGCTCATCGGCGACGACGAGCAGATCGCCGACGGCGAGCGCGTCGCGACCGACCGTCGGGGCCTTCGCCTCGCCGCCTGAGCCGCGGCGCCGGCGGCGGGATACGCTGGCCTGCATGGCCGCACGCGGAGCAGGAGGAGCAGGCGGGCGTGGCGGCAAGCCCGCGCGCCCCTCGGCATCCTCTCGCCGTGCTCCTCAGAAGAGCGGGACGAAGAAGGGCGTTGCCCGCACGGGTGCGGCACCCAAGCGCGCGAGCCCGAAGCCGGAAACACCGACGGTGGCCGACGCTACGCGCGGCCCGTTCCGCCTCGGCGCTGTCGAGGGCGCCACTCCCGGCAAGTGGATCGGCACCTGGCGTGAGCGGATGCCGCACGTGGCCCTCGAGCTCGTGCCGCTGACCGTCGCCGACCAACGGCAGGCGCTGGCGACGGCATCCGTCGACGCGGCACTCGTGCGACTGCCGCTAGATGTACTTCCCCGGGAGGTTGTGAACGGGTGAGGTAGGCGAAGACCTCCGGGCAGGATGTG